>NZ_JSWJ01000010.1:0-93329 GCF_000826845.1 Phaeobacter sp. S60 | reverse complement strand
CGGGCCCGGGCAGCCCCCGGGGACAAGGAAAAGCCCCGGCGCCGCCCCCCCCCCCCCCCCCCCCCGGCCCCCCAAAAACCCAAACACACGCCCCGGCCGCGCGCGGCGCGAGCCGGTCCCGCAACAAGACTTGGGGCACCTCGTTCCGCCCCAACACAAGATGCAGGTGGTTCAGCGCGGCGCCCGACAAAAAACGCAACATCTTCAAGGGTTTCAGCACGTGCGGAGGTGACCCAGCCCGGCAGCTGCGGTAGGATGTTCAGGTCGTCGGAGATCGTGGCCGATTGGTATGTCATGCCACAATACTATCCGAGCGCGGCGCTTTCGTCCACAATATGATGTGTAAAGCGCCTCACCATATGGCTCTTTTTCATGTCCAATAAGTTTGCATTATCGGACATAGCAAAATATGCTCAGCAGTATGACAGAAAACAACGAGAAATCGCGCTCGGAGGCGTCAATCGTGTCGTCAGCCAACGAGGACAACGAGAGAGATCCCGCTGCGAACGGGGCCTTGAATCTGCCTTCCTCTGTGGCGAGTTCAGGTGCGCTCGACCGGCTGGTGGACACTGCCCGAGATTACGCGCGCGCCGCGGCCTCCGACAATACGCTGAAAGCCTACGCGAAGGATTGGGCGCACTTTGCCCGCTGGTGCCGGATGACAGGTGCAGAGCCCCTGCCCCCCTCGCCCGAGATGATCGGGCTTTACCTTGCCGATCTGGCCAGCGGCTCGGGCCCCTCCCCGGCCCTGTCCGTCTCAACCATCGAACGCCGCCTTTCGGGCCTCACCTGGAACTATGCGCAGCGCGGCTTCACCCTCGATCGCAAGAACCGCCACATCGCTACCGTGCTGGCTGGGATCAAGCGCAAGCATCGCCGCCCGCCGGTACAGAAGGAAGCGATCCTAGCCGGGGATATCCTCGCGATGGTGGCCGCCCTGCCCTACGACCTGCGCGGGCTCAGGGACCGGGCCATCCTTTTCTTGGGCTACGCCGGAGGCCTTCGCCGCTCGGAAATCGTCAGTCTTGATGTGCACAAGTATGACACGCCGGATTCCGGCGGCTGGATCGAGATATTTGACAAAGGTGCCCTGCTCACTCTCAATGCCAAGACCGGCTGGCGTGAGGTCGAGATTGGCCGCGGCTCCAAGGATCAGACCTGCCCCGTCCATGCGCTCGAGCAATGGCTGCACTTTGCCAAGATCGACTTCGGGCCGGTCTTTGTGGGAATCTCGCGCGATGGCAAACGCGCATCTGAAACGCGGCTGAACGACAAACATGTGGCGCGCCTGATCAAGCGCGCGGTCCTGGATGCCGGCATCCGATCCGACCTGCCCGAGAAAGACCGCCTCGCCCTCTTCTCCGGCCACAGCCTGCGCGCCGGTCTCGCCAGTTCGGCCGAGGTCGATGAACGCTATGTCCAAAAGCAGCTCGGCCACGCCTCCGCCGAGATGACCCGCCGCTACCAGCGGCGCCGCGACCGGTTCCGGGTGAACCTGACCAAGGCTGCCGGTCTCTGATCGCGCGCTCATTCGGTTGTTTATTAGTGGTATCTAAAATTGCAAACGGCTGTTTTCCATGCCCCTGATAGGCTTCGCCCGTGTTTCCACAGAGGATCAGACCCCCCTGCCCCAGTCTGAAGCCCTGCAATCCGCGGGATGCGTCGAGATATTTGAAGAGCACGCTTCTGGCGGCAATCGTGCGCGGCCAGTGCTCGCGCGAGTTCTTGAGCGCATCAGCAAGGGCGACACGCTGGTTGTCGTCCGGATCGACCGGCTGGCCCGTTCGCTGTCGCACCTGCTGGAGGTTATCGAGCGCCTGGAGGCCAAGGGGGCTTTCTTTCGCTCACTTCGGGATCCGATCGACACCGCCTCGCCTCAGGGCAAGTTCACGCTTCAAGTCCTGGGCGCCGCGGCCGAGTTCGAGCGTGCCCTTATCCGCGAACGGACCAAGGCGGGTCTTGCCTCTGCGCGCGCCAAAGGTCGCGTTGGTGGCAATCCCGGGCTTCGCACCAAGGACCCCGCCGCACTTCGAAAGGTACGGCTAGCGCGACAGGATGGCTACATGGAGCGCCTCAACGAGACAGTGCAGGATTGGGTGCCCCATGTTCGCCGCCTGCGCCCCGATATGGCTTGGGAAGACGTGCTGCGTATCATCAATGCTCCCCTGCCCCACGACCGCCACTGGACCCAAAGCCGTTTGCTCCGCGCCGTGAAGGCATACGTGGGGGACGGATTCCTGCCCGCTGAAGTGCTTGGACGCGCTGGACGTCGCGAAACTGACGATCGCCTGCCTGCGATTGTCGCTGCAATCAAGGGTGCTGACCCCGAGATCACCTTGCAGGCAATCTGTGACCGACTGGAATCCATGCGTGAGCGCACCCCTCGCGGTCGCACCAGCTGGCAGCCTTCTTCAGTCAGAATGTTGCTGGAGCGCGCTGAAAAACTGGGGCTTCTCTGAAGGCGGCACTTGTGTTGGCCTAACGGATTGCCACTAAATCTAGAAAGTGCTTGCACGAATCTGGTTGGTCGGGCAATAGTCTCGAAAAATAACGCGCGGTCACATAAAAAACGCGCCCACGGATCGGGGCAGACATGAGCGAAGTAGAGCAGGATCTAGACATCGCCATCGGGCACTACGCGGAACTTCTCGCGTCGAACCTGCATGCGCAGCGCGCTGCCCACTTTCCGCCGGATGCAAAGAAGGTGATGCGCACTTTGACCAGCGGCGAAGCTGCTGAGCTTCTTGGCGTCGACCATACCTATCTTCGGAAGCTTCATCGAGAAGGAAAGATCGTTGACGTCGAGACGACAGCGGGAAGTCATCGCCGCTATACGCTCGACGATATCTGGGAAATCCGGCAGACGCTTGAAGGAAACGCAAAAAAGTCTGGAACATACGTGCCAGGGCGTCGCGACGGTGACGAGCTGCAAGTCATTTCAGTGGTGAACTTCAAGGGCGGCTCAGGCAAAACGACGACGTCTGCTCACCTCGCTCAGCGCTTGGCACTCAAGGGGTACAGGGTTCTTGCGATCGATCTCGACCCCCAAGCATCTCTTTCGGCTCTTCATGGAATCCAGCCAGAACTCGACCTTATGGAGGGCGGAACCCTCTATGATGCCGTTCGCTACGACGATCCGGTTCCGATCGCCGAAGTGATCCGCAAGACCTACATCCGCGGCCTTGATCTTATCCCGGGCAACCTTGAACTCATGGAGTTCGAGCACGAGACACCTGCTGCGATCCAGCGAGGCGGAGCGAAGGCGTTCTTCGCGAGAGTTCATGACGCACTCGATAGTGTTGAAGCCAACTACGACGTTGTTGTGATCGACTGCCCACCGCAGCTTGGTTTCTTGACGATGTCAGCACTTTCCGCGTCCTCGGGCGTCCTCGTGACGGTTCACCCGCAGATGCTTGACCTTATGTCGATGTCCCAATTCCTGCGAATGACGGCTGATCTCCTGGGAGTAATCAGGGATGCAGGCGCAAATCTGCGCTTCGATTGGCTGCGCTTTTTGCCAACGCGATACAAAGTCGGCGACGCGCCACAAACCGAAGTCATCGCTTTCATTCGCGGGCTGTTTGGGAGGTCGGTCCTGACCAATCACATGGTTGAATCGACCGCAATTTCTGATGCCGGCTTGACCAAGCAAACGCTCTACGAAGCTGACAAAAAGGACTTCACGCGTCAGACGTTTGATCGTGCGATCGAATCCATGAACGCAGTGAACGATGAGATCGCTGAAATCATCCAGAACACATGGGGGCGGAATGGCAAGAAAGCCTAAACTTGGCCTGCCGCTGCAGACCCTTCGCAACGCTCCTGACGCTCTTGAAGGGCGCCGACTGCGTGGCGGTGTATTTGAGATCGATCCGGCGCAGATTGTTACCGAAGGACGATTGGATGACAGGCTTCAGATTGAAGTTGAAGGCCTGAAGAACTCTATTTCCAAGAATGGTCAGCGTGTGCCTGTCTTGGTACGTCCACTGGAAGGCGATCGCTACAACCTGATCTATGGCCGAAGACGCTTGGAAGCATGTCGCGAACTCGGTATCAAAGTTCGAGCCATCGTCACGGAAGTTGAGGGTGATCAAGCGCTTCGAGATCAGCTTCTCGAGAACCAAGAGCGTCGTGATCTGAGCTTTATTGAACGTGCGCTTGTTGCGACGGCGCTTCTGGACGGAGATCATCTGGAAGGGGCTGAGCGCACCAATCGAGGTGTCGCCGAAGTCCTTAACCTCCACGAAGCTGGGGTTTCACAACTCTTGAGTGTCGTTCGGACGGTCGGCGAGGAACTCATCCAGGCAATTGGTGCAGCTCCCGGGATTGGTCGCCCGAGATGGGAAGAACTCAAAAAGGCTTTGGGTGCCTACGACGGTGATCGAGACCAATTGAAAGCTGCGGCTCATGCAGCCAAGTCCGAAAGTTCCGGCTCGGTCGATGAGGTTTCTGATCGTGCGTTTCTCGCAGTTCTGGAAGCTGCGAAGAGCGCGGAGAGGAGGGCAAGTCCGCCTCGCAAGGGCGCGCCTGCTTTGGCGATCCCCGGTGTCGGAGCTGCGACAGTCAAGACCGGTCGCCAAGGCAAGCAGCTAAAACTCGACCTGACTACGGATGAACCTGAATTTGTCAGCTGGTTGGAGGGCAATGCCTCAAAGCTGATTACCGAGCTTCATGAGCGCTGGAAGCGTTCAGGAGACTGAGGAAGAGCAACAAACAAGAAGGAGGCACGATACAGGCAAAAAGAAAAAGGCCCCGAGAAGCTAGCTTCACGAGACCTTTGTAAGGTTTCGCACCGGGATCAGCCCGCTACAAAATCTCAGTTTTCGCACTTCTGAATGTAGCGTTCTGGCCCCTACCCCGCAAGCGCAAAGCGATTCGCGGGCCGCAGAAATTTTGCCTTCGTGAACATTTTCATGGAGTACACACCGATTTCGCCGTTTATGCGGCCGATCTCGCACGCCCATCTGCGCGTGATCGAGCGACCCGAGGCATCTGTTCCGGGCAGACCCGTCAACAAGTGGGAACTCCTGCGCGAGCTCTCCAAGGCGCAAGCGGCATTTGGCGTGTCAGAACGTGATTTGACTGTTTTGCAGGGGCTCCTCAGCTTCTTTCCAGACGATGCACTTGGCGGGAACACCGAAATGGTAGTCTTCCCCTCGAACAAGGCGATCTGTGAGCGCCTGAATGGTATGCCCTGCTCCACGATGCGTCGTCACCTCGCGCGTCTTGTCGAGGCTGGTTTGCTCCAGCGGCGTGATAGCCCCAATGGGAAGCGTTACGTCCGCAAGCACGGCGAAGAGCGCGTCGCCTTTGGCTTCGATCTTTCCCCGCTCTACCGCCAGTCCGAGGAGATAGCACGGGCTGCAGAGGCCGTACGTGAGGCTGAGGAGCGCGTGAGGCGTCTGAGAGAGGTCGTAAGCCTCATGCGGCGTGATCTCGCGGCCCTCGCGGAGTTCGGAGACGAGATGCAGCCAGGCCTTGGCCTCTGGGATCAGCTTCGCGACACGGCCGCCCTCACAGCGCGCGCTCTTCGCCGCAAGCTTTCAATTGAGGACCTCGCGGCCTATCGAGCCGATCTTGAAGCTCTCCTCGACCAGGCACGCAACATCATTGACGGACCTGAAACAGAAGAAATGAACACCAATGATGCCCGATCTGAGCGTCACCATCATAATTCAAATAAAGAATCTATAGATCTTGAACCTGCTTTAGAAAAAAGCCGGGCGGCAAGCGGCGTGCCAGATGTGGACAGGGATGAACCCGTGGCTGACGTCGATGAACAGGACACAAGACACCTACCAAAGATCCCGCTGCACCTGGTGATCGCCGCATGTCCCTCGCTCAAGACCTTCTACCAAGGCGAAATCCGACATTGGCACCAGCTTTTCGATGCGGCATGCCATGTGCGGCCAGCCATGGGGATCAGTGCGTCTGCATGGGAAGAGGCGCAGCGGTTCATGGGTCCGGAGCAAGCGTCGATCGTCGTTTCTGCCATGCTGGAACGCTTTGAGGACATCAGATCGCCTGGTGGATACTTGCGAGCTCTGACTGCCAAAGCTGCGGCCGGTGAGTTTTCCTGTGGGCCGATGGTCATGGCATTGATTGCACGACGATCTGCAGCTTAACAGCTGTTAAGGTTGAGAGACGGCGCACTGTTCCGCCACCTCGGGACTGACGACTTAACAGCTGTTAAGGCCCTGTCTCGGGAGCGTCAGAATAAGAGAGGGAGAGGTTTGTTGGTTTGAGGGGTGACGGGAAGTGAGATCGGAAGAGTGGCTTCCGGCGCCCGTCGTGGAGAATATCTGATGGCGAAATCTGCCCAGAAAGTCACCCTGTCCCCGTCCCGGGACATTCCGTTCGACCAGCTCGTGCTGAGCCAGTCCAACGTTCGGCGCATCAAGGCCGGCATCTCCATCGAGGAACTGGCCGAAGACATCGCCCGCCGCGGGTTGCTGCAGAGCCTGAGCGTCCGGCCCGTTCTGGCGGTTGATGGTTCCGAGACCGGCAAGTTCGAAATCCCCGCTGGCGGCCGACGCTTCCAGGCCCTGTCTCTCCTGATGAAACAGAAACGCTTGGCCAAGACGACGCCCATTCCCTGCATCGTGCGGGATGCCAATTCTGCGATCCTCGCCGAAGACGACTCGCTCGCTGAGAACATGCAGCGTGCAGCCCTGCACCCGCTTGATCAGTTCCGCGCCTTCGTGGCGCTTCGGGAGAAGGGTCAGGGCGATGAAGAGATCGCGGCCGCTTTCTTCGTCACGCCGCAGGTGGTCAAACAGCGCCTGAAACTCGCCGCTGTGGCCCCTGCCCTGCTCGAGCTTTATACCGAGGACGAGATGACGCTGGAGCAGCTGATGGCCTTCACGGTCAATCCGGATCACGAGCGTCAGGTTCAGGTCTGGGATGCGATCAAGTCGTCGTGGAACAAGGAGCCCTATCAGATCCGGCGGATGCTGACGGAAACCTCGGTACGCGCGTCTGACCGTCGTGCCGTCTTTGTCGGAGTCGAGGCTTATGAGGCTGCTGGCGGTACCATGTTGCATGACCTCTTCCAAGGCGATGACGGCGGTTGGCTGGAAGACCCTGCCCTGCTCGATCGTCTGGTCAGCGAGAAGCTTCAGGCTGAAGCCGAAGCCATCGCCACCGAAGGTTGGAAGTGGATCGAGGTCTCGCTCGACCTGCCCTATGGCTACAGCCACGGTTTGCGCCGGTTGAGCGGCGATCCGGCGCCGATGACGGATGACGAAGGCGCGGCCCATGCTAAATTGCTTGCCGAGTACCGGGCGCTCGAGGAGGAATACGAGGGCCAGGATGAGTTCCCCGAAGAGATCGACGCACGTCTTGGCGAGCTGGAGGTCGCGATGGAGAAGCTGGAGGTTCGCCCGCTGATCTTCAATGCGGAGGAGATCGGACGGGCAGGGGCTTTCGTCACGCTTGATCGCTATGGCGAGCTTGCCGTCTACCGGGGCTTTGTCCGGCCCGAGGATGAGCCACGGGCAGACGTCGACGTCCACAGCGGTGAACAGGTGGCGGACGGGCAGGGCGCTGAGCTTTCAGCGGGGAGCAGCGCGGATGGTATCGGCCATGGCACGGTGATCACCTCTGCTGGTCAAGCGCTTGGCCTCAACGTGCCCGACGACGAGGATGATGGTGCGTTGAAGCCCTTGCCTGAGCGACTGGTCATGGAGTTGACGGCGCACCGCACCCTGGCGTTGCGGGAAGCTGTCGGTCGTTCTCCTGACGTCGCCCTGACGCTGCTGCTCCTGAAGCTCGTGGGTGACACCTTCCGGACGTCCAGTTCGGCCGGCAGCTGTCTCGAGGCTTCGGTGCGTCACGTCTATATGTCGGCGCAGGCGAGCGATCTGAAGGACAGCGTGGTGGCCAAGCTGGTTGACGATCGTCATGCGGAGTGGGAGGCCGACCTGCCGCTCGGCGACGATGCCGAACTCTGGGATTACCTAGCGTCCCTCGATCAGACGAGCCGGCTGGCCCTGCTCGCGCATTGCCTCAGCTTCGGGATCAACGCGCTCCATGAGAAGGTGAACCCTTATGGTGCCGGTATCTCCGCCAGCGGTTTGACCAGGCGGATGACCCAGTCCGACTTGGTCGCACAGGCGGTCGAACTCGACATGGTCGAGGCGGGTTGGCAGCCGACGGCCGATACCTACCTGAACCGCGTGCCCAAGGCACGGATACTCGAGGCCGTGCGCGAGGCGAAAGGGGAGGGGACGGCGCAACTCCTCGATCACCTGAAGAAGGGCGAGATGGCGACCGAAGCCGAGCGTCTGCTGAAAGGCAGCGGCTGGTTGCCGGAGGTTCTTCGCCGTCACGATCTGGCAGCACTCGACGACGCGGAAGGGCAGGGGGCGCCTGAGCCCGTTTCCGACGCCGGCCAGACCGAGGATGTCGACCTTCCCGCCTTCCTCACCGCAGACCTGCCGGGTGATGATGCGTCGATGATGGCTGCGGAGTGATCCGCGCCATCCGAGGGCGGAGAAACCCGCCCTCAATCACATAAAAATCAACAATATCAATATGATGAATGCAAAATGACGCATTCAGGATGAGGAATCATGTCTGCAACGACCATTCTCCACACCGCGCCCCTGGGGTCGCTCATTCGCTACACCGACAACAGTCCGAAACCGCCTGCGCGGTTCACGAAGAAACTCGCGGCCTGGGAGCGCTCGAACGGCGTCGGCCGTCTCGTCAAGAAGGAGCCGCCGCGACCCTATCCGACCTGGATCGCACCGGCGTCGTTCACGCTGCACGAGGGGAACTTCTCCTCGGACGGGGTCATCCTCGTCACCATCATGCGAACGCATTCGGCTGACAGTGCGTTGACCTTCGAGATGGCAGAAGAGCCGAAGCCCGGACAGGCGCGCGTCCTGCTGGATTTCGGCGGTTGCACGGAGCTGCTCCACCTGGCCGAGTCTGTCACGGCTGCCGAGCTCTGGATCGCCAGAGAAGGCTATCGCAACGCGCGGCTGGAGATCGTCGGCAGCGAGGACGGCGATAGGGCAGGGAACGCAGAACTTGCCGCCTGAGCCTTTAAAATCCAAGGGGCCCGCCCAAGCGCGGGCCTCTCACCCATCGCGACCCTGTCCTGTGAGATCGCGGGGCACCATAGGATTCAATCCATCACGGAAAGAAATCTTCTACCAAATGTCTGCCCGGGAGGCTGGCAGCGATAGCATCAGCGGAACACCAGGCTCCAGTCAGCGGTCGCACCATCCCCCGCTCGCCATTCCCTTCCTTGCCCTGAATCCCGTCTTCGAGATCAACCCGCGAGGGGTCGGACTACGGGCGAGCCCGTGCCGCCGGGTGGATTCGGACGAGCCGAACGCACCCGGTGATGTCAGCCAGTCTTTGGGCCTGCGGGGTCCTGTCGCGCGGGGGATGGTCCTCCGCCTCCAAGACAGGAGCCAAACAGATGTCCCGCAAAGATGCTCACGCCTTCGCTGCTTCCCTAGCCGCCACGCTCATGGTCTCGATCGTCGTCTTCCAGGCAGGTGATGGAACCTATGGCGCCGTCCCCGCCGATGAAATCGACGGAGACGAAGTTCAGGTGGTGGGTGAGATCGACCCGTGGGCGTGAAGCCCATGGGGTCGAAGACGGCTCGGGTTCGGAGCAAGGCTCCGATCCGGGCCTTTCGCCTGTCCACCGTTCCGGCCGGCCGGCAAAATGAGCCGACGATGGTCGGCATGCCTTTGCATTAAGAAAACAAGCACGAGCGTCAGCCAATCTGGCTTTGCCCAGACATCAGCGGTCAATTGTAGTGCAATGAATGCAGCTTGAACATCGTCAGGGTTCGTCGGACACTGCATTGTATTTGGTTCGGGTCACGTCGCATGCTCTACAAATCATTGATTTCCTTATACGGTTCATCGCTTGCGGGTAAATCGGCTCCTGCTGACGACCTGGTTTGGCACTTTACGCCGTCCGAGGATCTGAGGCTTTTTCGCGAGTATGCGCTCGATGCCCTACAGCAGGCAAAAGTATACCTGCTCGACCATATGGCTGCAGCCTATGCCGATACGCTTCATGACGCAGTCGCCAAACAGGCTTCGGAAACCGGTCTTCCCGCAATGGCCATTCTGGGTGAGGTAAAGCTCCCCGCCGACGTTGTTTGGGTCGAATTTGACGATCGAGAGCTGGGTGTCGCGCGCTTTGAACGGGCTTCACCTGTAACGAGACATGACGACAAACCCATAGGCACCGGTCTACGCGGCTATCTCATCGATGATCGAAACAAGGGCCACTTGCGCATCACGATGTTCCATCGCCGCGAGAATTCCCGTGTCGTCGATCCAATCTGCGCTTTGCTCGTGAAGCGCGCTCCGACAGGCGAGTTGAACTATGACGACGTCGAAGTCGAGTTGAGTCGTTCCATGGTCGATTTCCGTGTGCGGAGCGGAGATACGATGGAAATGATCAACGGTCGGCGAACGGTGCACCAAGTTGAAACAGGCTACGATCTGTTCATCCCCTACGCGCTCTTTGCGATGCTGGTTTCCCCGGACTTGGGTGGCATCATTCCCACGGAAAACGAGACGTTCACAGCCAAGGATACAAAGACCGCTCGAAAGTTCGGCAAGTCCTGGATTCTAGGCGCGCAGAAATCCCATCTTACAATCCGCATTGGTCCGCAGGCCGCGGCTCACATGCAGGAGCGGCAGGCTCGCCTTGAGTTCGAGCGTCAGGTCCAGGACGGGCGAAGCGGCCCTGTTCGCCATTGGGTGAGCGAACATGAGCGTCGCTATCGCAGCGGTAAGGTTGTGTTGGTGAAGGGGCACCACAGAGGGCAATTGCCTGCGCCTAATCTGCCAACGCGTGTGATGGGACCAAAACCCGAGGCAACGATTTTCGAGTTGGACGCAGTTGATCCGTCCAACCCAGACTGAACCCGGAGTTTTCCATGCAGCCATGTTGTCCGCCGTCAATCTATCGCCGCCACTTGGAAGAACAGCCCTAGTTTCCGGCCGTGACCGGAACAGGTCGGCGCCAAAAGCTCAGGGTACCGGAAATCCGACGATACCGGCGCACAAGTGGTTTCCACTCTCCCAATCAGTTCGGCCCGGAAGTGGTCCATACCGTGGCGATGGCTTCCGCCTTGGTGCAACCTTTCGCCATCTTCTAATCCAAGGCCGTGGAGAATGCCCCGGCGACTTCCTTCTGCATTTTCTGTCCGCGTCGAGCGACAACGTCCCGAGATCGCAATCAGCTGTTGGGTGCGGTCCGTGTCCGAATACTCCGGTATCGATAGCCCGTCGCGGCAAGGCCCTGCATTTCCCAGCAGTTAAGGGCAGGGGGGGGGCGAGCGCCGGTGATCGACACTTGCGCCGCTGGTGGGGTGTTGGACTTTGGGTCAAACAGTCCCGATTGGCAAGGGGACATGGTCTGGCATGAGCTCCCCGCATCTCTCTGTCTCCTAGGCCATCCCTTCGACTGACAATTCCCTAAACCCGTTCGGGCTCTCGCGCGCAACCCCGCGTCAGTCCGGGCCGTGTTGGCCACCTTTGGCGTCCTGCCCGCTCCACCCCGGTCCTCTGGGGGTGTCCGGTGTCTATGCTGTCCACCGTGCACGCGTCACCCGACGGGCTTTTTCAGGGTCTTGTCGAAGGGACGGTCCCGAAGACAGGAAACACAGGAGCTTATCATGCAGAACATCGTCATCCTCGCCGGCAACATCGGTCAGACCCCCGAAGTCCGCACCACCCAGAGCGGCACCAAGATCACCAACTTCAGCCTCGCCACCTCGCGCCCCCGCCTCTCGGAAGGCCGTGTGATGCGCGACGAGAACGGCTACCGGGTCATGGACACCGAATGGCACCGCATCACCTGCTTCAACGGTCTGGGCAAGACGGTCGCTGAGCATTGCGAAAAGGGCATGAAGGTCCTCGTCCACGGCCGCATCCACTACACCAAGTGGATCGATAGCATGGGGAACGACCGCTACGGCTGCGAGATCATCGCCGAAAAGGTCGACTTCCTGAGCCGCCCGAAGTCGGCCGAGAACGAAAACCCCGAGCTGGTCGACCGCGACGACGAGATCCCGTTCTGAGAACGGGGTCTTCCCCTCGGGCCCGGCGGGGATAAACGCCGGGCCCACGTACTACCGCAAGTCAAAAACTCCGACTGGAAATCGGATGAGGTCTGCCCGATGATGCACTACAACCAAACCGCACCACTTGTTGGGAGCCTGCCAGCCGGGCGTGATCTTGAACTTGAAGGATAATACTTTGGAAAGCGCGAATTTCAGCATTTTCTTGAACGCATTTTCAATTCTAAAGGCCGGTTATGCATCAAACCACGCTGAGATTTCCGATCTAGTCGAAGATGCTGAGTTCGATGAGCAACATTCTCAAGAAATCATTCAGCGATCTCAGCAGGCCCTACTGTCCCCGATTGCCCGCCTGGATCAAGAATTAAGTTGGCTGCCAGAGCTCAGCACTACGCAAATTAATGACATTGGTTCCTTGTTGGAGGCGGGGAAGATAACCGATCTCCGTGAAGCAATTGCATTTCTCCCCGATTTGCCAAAGGCCAACGTTCTCGCGCATTTGTGTGGCACCGAATCTGCGGATGAAACGCTCTTGCAAGATCTACTTCGTGCTTGGGATGAGGTTGATCAGTTGGCTCTATTGGAATTCTTAAATTCTCAGCGCCAAGCGGCTGACTTCCCAAAAATCGAAAGAAGCCAACTTGCGGCGTCGATCAGAGTTCTAGAAAGCACTCATGCGCGAAGCGCTGCGCTGTCCGTGTGGCGATTGGATGAACCCGGAAAGGTGATGGAGAGTCTGGTTGAGGCGGAGCTAAAGAGGGACCGGGCAAGCAGAATATTGGCCGAGTTTGTTCGCGAATACGATATCTTGAGCGAACCCCGCCTGGCGAGGATTAGCGAAGCCATTGATCAGCAGATCGAACTTGCCCGTCAACCGACACCACAGCTAGAGGCCGTGACGAGTGAAATCGCTGAACTCCTGCGGCAGTGGGATGATGTCAACCAGCCCGTTCAAGTATTTGAGCAGCATCAAGGACATGAAGAAGGTCGGTCCAAGCAAATCTACGAAAGACTTCGATCGCTATGCCTCGAGCTCGCGAACGAAAGAGGCGAGTTTCGTCACGCAAAGCGGTTGTCTGAAGCGCTGTTGCACACGTTTCCAGAGCTGGAATCAGTTGCTGAGGTGCTCAAGGGTGATGTCGAGGCGCTGGAGAACCTCGATGAAAAGCAAAAGCAGTTTTCAGTGCTGGAGCCGCTTGTTGCCGCCTGTGATGCTGCCAAATCACAAGTTCCGAAGTTGAAGTCAGCGTTGCAAAGCTCAGGCTTTGCGCCAGCGCGTAGGGGGGGCGTGAAAGAAATCTTTGCAGCGTTCGATACCGCTGCAAAAGCCCCAGGTACCGGGGATGCTGCATTCCTTGTTGTTCGAGACCTTGCGTTGTTCGTGAACAATGATCGGAATGACCCTGAAACGGCTTTCAGGTTGATCGACGGGCTGATCACGTATCAAGGAGCGAAACCGTCCCAAGATGTGAGTAGTAAACTTGATGAAGAGCGGTCCGTGCTGCATCGCAACTGGAAAATGCCAGAATTGGATCGGCAGTCGGGCAATCTCGGCGGAATGGCGAAGGTCGTCGATGAATTGCTCAAATACGCAAAGGGCAATGATCGCGCCGAACTGGTGCAGCTGAAGTCAAGGATTGAGCGCAAGCAAGCTGGCAAAAAAGTGAAGTGGTTGATCTATGGCGGTATCGCGGCTGTCATTGGTTTCTTTGTTGTTTCCGATGAACTTGATAGGCCCACCTCAAGAACATCCTACCAGCCTCCAACCACTTATCAGCCTTCGACACCACGGCAGACCACAACTAGCCCAAGTTCAAATACAAGCGCCGAAACAAGGCCACCTGTTGGTCAAGGCCTCGCTCTGAACAGAGCACAAGTGCGATATTGTGTTTTTCAGGGCGAGCGGCTCGAGGCTATGAGGTCTTTGACTACAACGAACTATCAGATCAGCCAGTTTAATGCGCTCATTGATGACTACAATTCGAGGTGCTCAAATTACCGATACACAAGCGGTGTGCTGAGTTCAGTGCGCCGAGAAGCACAAGGAAAAACCGCTGAATTCACCGCGGATGCACGAAGGATTGTTGCCTCATGGTAGATGGTGGAAAAAATGACATGAAAATTGAAAGCGTTGCTCAACTCTGCGTCGAATACTGGAAGCTTGCGGCTGCGACTGAGAAAGCGTTGAGTGGCGTACTTGCCAGTGATGGAAAGCGCTTAGAGGCGCAGTTGAAATTCTCCAAACGCCAGTTGGACGTCCTCCTCCAAGATTTGGGTTTGAGACTAGTCGACTTTTCAGGTGAGCGTTTCCATCCTGGCTTGGCGGTATCGGTCGATAATCCAGGCGATTTTGAAGAAGATGAAGCACTTGTCGTTGGCAAGACAATAGAACCCACAGTCATGTCCGACATGACTGTTATCCGGCTAGGGCGCGTGATCGTTGCGCCAGTTGAACAAGAAGAGGAATAGGCTGTGTATCTAGGTATCGATCTCGGAACATCGAACTCTGCTGTTGTTGGGCATGTCGATGGGGCGCTCCGTCTCTTTAAGACTGCCGACGGCACCGATGTGCTGCCAAGCGTTATCTACCTGGATAAGCGCGGACATCGGTTCATCGGAAAGACGGCCTATGACCGTTTGCTCTCTGCACCAAAGAACGTCGCGCATGGCTTCAAGCGCTCCATGGGAACCAAGAATCCAATTACCCTAGCTGGGGAGAACTGGACCCCGGTGGAGTGCTCGGCAGAGATCATCAAAACGTTGGTTGGCCAGGCCATGACGGAAGCCGGTTCGCAAGAAATCGAAGGCGTAGTCATTACTACACCGGCCGCGTTTAATCAGATGCAGAGCGAGGACACTATTTCAGCCGCGCGGCTCGCAGGGTTGGAAAAGGTCAGCCTGCTGCAAGAGCCGGTTGCTGCTGCTTTGGCCGCAATCTCCAACAGCAAGCAGAAGGACGGCGTTTTCCTTATCTATGATCTTGGTGGCGGGACATTCGACCTCGCCCTCGTGATGAGTACCGCTGGCGTTGTTAACGTTGTTGCCCACGAGGGCATCAATATGCTCGGCGGCAGAGATTTCGACAGGATTATTTTCGATAGCGTCGTCCGGCCATGGCTTTCGCAGAATTTCAGCCTGCCAGCCAATTTTCAGGCCGACGAGAGATACAAGCATCTTGCCGATGTCAGCAAACACGCAGCTGAAAAGGCAAAAATCCAATTGTCTGCATCCGAAACAGCTTCAATCTTTGCCACTGAAGATGAGGTGCGTGCTACTGATGAAAACGGCGAAGAGATTTACATCTCTATCGACCTTTCCCGCGACGAGATGACTGAACTGGTTCGCGACCGGATTGAAGATTCAATTGCTTTGTGCCGGAAGATCATCGCCGCAAACGGCTACAAGAACGAAGACATCTCGAAGATTGTGCCGATCGGCGGACCTTCGAAGATGCCCATCATCCGGGAGATGCTGGAAGCGGAACTTGCTATTGCTGTAGATAGCGGACTGGACCCCATGACCGCCGTTGCCACCGGTGCGGCGATATTTGCTGAGAGCCGAGAATGGGAAGGTAACAGCTCCACTCAGAAAACATCAAAGCACCGGGAAACAGTCACAGGTGACATCAGTCTTTCGTTGGACTTTAAGTCCCGCGTCTCGTCCGAAAGCACAAAGATTCGGGTTAAACCTGCGGGCGATATTCCCAGTGGCTTCGAACTCGAAATCCTTGATGAAGAAGGCTCGTCTTCTGGTCGGATACCGTTGAACGGTCCGCTAAACGTTGGTGTGAGCGTTCGAAAGAACGGCAAGAACCGATACATGGTCAACGTTTTCGATCAGACCGGTAGCAAGGTTGAAAGCGCTTCACGAGAAATCAGTATTACGCGAGCCGAAGCCAGCGCGGCTAGCGTTCCGATGACCTACAACCTAGCCGTGAAAGTTCAACATGGCATGGTTGGGTATGAGCGAAACAAGCTGGACGTATTGGTCAAGAAGGGAACGGCGCTGCCAGCGCAAGGTCGGCAGAAGTTTCGTTCTGGCAAAACGCTCATTGGCGGGGAAGATGACTTCATTGCGGTAGAGTTCTATGACATGGCGGATGACGTAGACAGCCCGGAGCATAATCTTCACATCGGCAACTTCCGCCTGAACAGCCTAGATGAGTTGGAGCGGGGAGAGCGGATCAACCGCGGCGACGAATTCATTATTGACTGGAAGATGAGTGACAACGGCACGCTGAGCTTTGCTGTCGAACTGCCTGCTCTTGGCAGGATAATTGACGCTTCGAATCTTTATCGCCATGACGACGGTGGGATAAACTACGAAGGTGAACGGGGCGCAGAAGTCGCGGCAACAATGCTTTCTCGGGTGGAAAGTGACCTGCAAGAGCTTGAAAGTGCATTGGAGCACGATCCTGACCCGTCCGGTAGCATTCGGAAACGTATCGAGCGGCAGCATGCGGCGCTATCCACCTCTGTCGATGCTGACACCCATCGTTCCGTAGCCGAGGAAGCCCGGAAACTGCGCCAGGACGTTGCTCTATTGAAGATGTCCCCTCAGAATGAAGAACGTGTGCTGGCGGATGAGGCTGCCAAGGCCGAGCTGTCGTTTGATGAGTTGAGGAATATGGCACAGCCCGTCGATGCGGAACGGCATGACAAGCTGCTTGTCACGGCGCGTCGGTCAATTCGTGAGAAGAATTTCGATTCCGCGCGAAGATCGCTGGGCGAAATGCATGGCATCCGAATGAAAGTCCTGGCGGAAACCCCAGATTTCTTGATCGAGATTCTGAAACTTCTTGCAACAGAGAGGCATCTGGTCGTTGACGAGGGGCTGCACGAACAACTTGTTGCTGCTGGCGTAGAAGCTGCTAAGGCTGGTGATGTAGATCGGCTAAGATACGTGATAGGTCAAATGATGAGCAACAGGGTGTCCACGGGCGCTGATGCAGCCGACATTGTCGAGCTAGCACATCTTTTGGGTTCTTAAACCGTTTCTCTCCATTTGGGAGAACGCAGGATACAAGGCTACGTCATTCAGGCGGTGGTTGGATACGTTTATACCGCATCACTGTCCGCCGCCGTTCGTATGTAGAGTGAGAGGCGTGCCGGTTTCCCGGTGACAGGTTGAGGATTGGGAGAGTGGCTCCCGACACCTGTCGCGGAGGAATGCCGATGGGTGTTGTGGAAGTTCTGGATCCGGTCGCACCGGCGCGGGCTGGTGGCTGGAAAGTAGATGTGAGCCGGGGCGACCGGAACGGGCGGGTGTCGTCCGAATGGTTCAATCGGCCGGATGATGAGCGGTACCTGTCGCTCGACGATCTCTGGGCCAATGTGAAGGGCCGCTCCGAGCGCAGCTGCAGCCGTGTGGTGCAGACGGCGGACATCCGCGTCGAGGCCGCCCGCGATAACCCCGAGCGGTTGCATCTGATGCTGCCGAAAGCCCACGAACCCGTCGCGCCCACGCACTGGGCCTTCGGCCAGCTGGCCAGCATCGTCGGCGCCCCTGCCTCATACCTGCGCCAGCTGCCCGCGCCGCTGGCGGGGATCAACCTACAGTACGGCCTGACCAACCACCGCGCAGAGCAGGTGAAGACCTTCGAGACGGAAGACGGTCGTACCGAACTGCGTGCCGTGACCGGCCCCGACTATGGCCGCATCCATGACCACGAACTGGTCGAGGCGGTGCAGCGCATCGCCGGCAATGGCACGGGTGACACGCGCTGGAAGGTGCCGGGTGTGCTCGACTGGTCGACCGGGGTCTACAATCCCGATGTCGAAATCAGCCGCGACACGACCACGCTCTACGCCTCGGACCGCGACGTCTTCCTGTTCCTGGTCGACGATCGCAACCCGATCGAGGCGGGCAAGCTGGCGGACGGCTCTCCTGACCTCTACTTCCGGGGGTTCTATTGCTGGAACTCCGAGGTAGGTGCCAAGACCCTCGGCATGGCGAGCTTCTACCTTCGGGCAGTGTGCCAGAACCGCAACCTCTGGGGTGTCGAGGACTTCCAGGAGATCAAGATCCGTCACTCGAAATACGCCGCCTCGCGCTTCGCACATGAGGCCGCGCCCGCGTTGGCGCGTTTCGCCAATTCCTCGCCGCTGGGGTTCGTGAACGGCATCAAGGCGGCGCGGCAGCAGGTCGTGGCGCGCAGCGACGAGGACCGCGCGGATTTCCTGCGTAAGCGCGGTTTCTCGAGAGCCGAATCCGGCAAGATCATCGAGAAGGTTCTGATGGAGGAAGGCCGCCCGCCCGAAAGCATCTTCGATTTTGTGCAGGGGATCACCCGGCTTGCGCGCGACAAGACCCAGCAGGATGCGCGGCTCGACATGGAAGGGCGTGCGAAGAAGCTTCTCGACCGCGTTGGTTGAGGTGGCGACCGGAGGCGATATCGCCTCCGGTCTCGTTCCTTTTTCATCGATCTGCTACCGTGCCCGACAGGTTTAGGTGTTGGAAGTACGCGCATGGAAGAAATCGATTGGTCAGATCGTGCATTTTATGATGACGGCGAATGGGTTACCTGGTCGGAAATCGAAGAGCAGCTTCGCTACAAGGAGTGGGGCGCAAAATACCCTAACGCGATCAGGTCTATGATCCCATATTTTGAGGATCTCCTGTCCCTCGCGGAAAGCTATCACCTCGAGACCGGCCTTCACCTCTCTGTCTACGGCGATATCGGTGAGCTGTTTGGTGCTATCACGTACGGTATCAAGCTTAACAAGACCTATGCCCAGGGTGCTGACGGAAGACTTGGCAATGATCATGTCGAGGTCAAAACCATTACGCCATTCAAGACAAGGGATGTGGTTGTGGTCGATACAAATGGGCATTTCAACAAGCTTTTGGTTGTCAAGATCAACGAGGATTTTCAGGTCTCGGGTCGGATGATCGACCGAAAAGATCTCCCAAAGCGTGAAGGGCGCTACTTGCGGGTTCGATGGAGGGATTTACCAACGCCGAAATGATCGGCCCGATCAGCGACAGAGAGTCCGAGGGGGCGGTTTGGTCTTTGACGGTTTGAAGCGGGGAGAGAGGCTCTCCGCACCGTCGGAGATATGCCGATGTTCGACCTTCCTCTCCAAACTCAGCCGGAAACGCAGAAAACAGGTTTGCCGCCGAGCCTCCTGACCGTTTTTGCAGATCAAGACTTGCCGTTCGCACTCACGACGGCTTGCCATGCGCCCGCGGCCCTCATGTCTGGGCAGGCACACCCCAAGGTACTGGAGCGATTTGCCACGCTGGCCGAGGCCATGCAGGGGGCAATCGTTCAAGCCGAAGATATCACACCTGAAGACGCGCCGCGTATCCTGGCAATCCTCGATCGGGAGGGCCGCCTCGTTCTGGCCGGGGCTACCAATGATGGCGGGGTCGCATGGTGCCACCCGGTCTCGGATGCCGCCGAAGCCCGCGCCGTCGTGTCCGAGGCCAGCCAGACCCGCGCGCAGGCCATGCGGGCGGCCGAGTGGCATGAACATGGCCTCGCGCGACGGCTGCGGCACCACGCCGACCTTCTCGATGCCCGTCTTGTCGATCCGCTCTGGCGTGTCTTCGCGTCTCGCGCCCTGCAGATCGCGGCGTGACGCCCGAGAGTCAGAGAAGGGCAGGGGAGGATGTGAGCCTACGGGGACGAGAGAGAGCCCCGGGGTTCAGATCCTTTCCCTCATTCCGGAGTTTCCAATGTCCAAGATCGAACCAACCCTGCCCGCGCCGATGGCGCCGTCCAGGATTGATTTCGCTGCCGTGCTGGCCCGGCAGGCCGAGCGCGACGCGCGGATCGCAGCTTTGCGTCCGGCCAACAAGGAGCGCCTCTTCGATGGCCTCACGGCCGCGGGCATCACCCATGTGACCGTGAGCTTCGACGGCTATGGCGATAGCGGCCAGGTTGAAGGCATCAGTGCCTACGCTGGCGAGACCGAGGTTGCTTGCCCCAAGACCGAGATCGCCTATGCCGCATTGACCTGGGACGACCCGGAGGTCGAGATGCGGGCGCTTTCGCTCGAAGATGTCGTGGAGCAACTGGCCTACGACTTGCTGTCTGATACCCACGGCGGTTGGGAAAACAACGACGGCGCTTGGGGCGAGTTCTGCTTCGACGCCGCGGCCCACTGCATCCACCTCGAGTTCAACGAGCGCTTCACCTCGTCCGAACTCACCGCCCACGATTTCTGAGGGGGCGGCGATGGCACATCCCTATCACCACGCCCTGTCCTCGGTGAAGAAATGGGGCGGCACGGTCGACGACTTCATCGCCGTGCATGCCTGGTTCGACCAAAGCAAGGAGATCACAGCCGATTTTCGGCACCGGGCGCTGCGCCACCATTCGGAGGGCATCTTCATGGCCGAGACGATTTTCGGCTCGACCCTTACGCTCTCGACCGGACGCATCATCCCGACCCGCTGGGTCGGCGAGCAGCATGTGAAGGAGGACCTCGGCTTCATCCCGAGCTTCGCCGATTGGGTGAAGGCCATTCGGCCCGAGCCTTGGATGGGTCGAACCGAACGGATCGAGGCACAGGTCGATCCACATCTCGTCTCGCCCGTGGTCGAGGTCACGTGACATGACCGATCCCACTTATCTAAGTCTTGGCTTGCCGCCGACCGCTTCGCCACTGGCAGTGGTTCGCGCGGCGGTCCGGGCGCTGCACCCCGACACACGCGCCGTTTGCGGCCTCCGGACCGCGCGCAAGCGTTTCTACCGGCAGATGCTCTGCGCGCATGCCGTGCGACAGGCGGCGGACGACAGGCCCACTGGCTGATCGCACCCAACCACCTCTCCTTCCCAATCCAGCACCCGGTCTCTCGGCCGGGTCTTCCCCATTCAGGAGGTTCCCATGGCGGATTACTTCACCCATTTCTCATGTCTGCTCGACGTCGGCACTCCCGAAAAGGCGGCCCGTGCACTTGCGCTGTATCAGGAACTCCGCGCTGCGGATCAGGACGCCGACGATCCGGATGTCGCGGGCTTCGATCTCGTGCACCAGGATGCCCCCGAGGGCAGCAGCCTCTGGATCCATGATGACGAACACGGCGATGTCGAAGCCGTCATCCGCTTCGTCTTGCGCCTCGCCGAAGACCTCGACCTCACCGGCCTTTGGGGGTTCCAGTATGCTCTGACCTGCTCCCGGCCGCGGCTCGACGCCTTTGGCGGCGGTGCGCATGCCATTGATCTCGGGGCGCGCAAATCCATCGGCTGGACTAGCAGCCAAGAGTGGCTGGCCGCTGCGCTGAACGGGGAGGACGTCGATGCCTGAGATCATCTGCACCACCGTCTACCAGTTCCCCGAGCTCTCGGATACCGCCAAGGAGAAGGCCCGCAACTGGTATCGCGACCTCGGACTCCACGACGACTGGTGGGACGCGGTCTATGAAGATTTCCAGCGGGCCTGCAAAATCCTCGGCATCTGCCTGAAGACCACCGCCGTCCGCCTGATGGGTGGCGGGGCGCGGGCCAAGCCTTGCATCTGGTTTTCCGGCTTCTGGAGCCAGGGCGACGGGGCCTGCTTCGAAGGCTATTGGTTCCACGCCAAGGGTGCGGCCGCGCGCATCCGGGACTACGCCCCGACCGACGCGACGCTGCATGGCATCGCCGACCGTCTGCAGGCCATCCAGCGCCGGAACTTCTACCAGCTCGCCGCCGAGGTCAGCCATCGTGGCCGCTACTATCACGAATACACCATGTCGGTGGACGTCACACGGGACAGCGCGACCTGGCAGCCGCCGACTGAGGGCGCGGAGGAAGTCGTGACCGAGGCGCTGCGTGATCTGGCCCGCTGGCTCTACCGCCAACTTGAGGCTGAATACGACCACCTCACCTCGGACGAGGCTATCGAGGAGGGGATCATCGTCAACGAGTATACGTTCACGGAAGGAGGGCGGCGGTTTGGGTGAGCTGATCTCGTTCCACGCAGTCAAGCGGGGGCTAGTCTGTTGTCAGATATCGGCAATGCTCACGGCTTCTGCCGCACGACCGTCATGACCCGGGAATATTGTTTGATCCAGATGGCCTTATCTGGGCTCAACCATTTAATCAGTTCCATGATCTGACTATACTCAGCGGTGATATTTCGATGAAGAATTGGTTCATGATGAAAGACGCGGTTGCGAAATTCACGGACATCGTCACAGCGCTTGTATAGTTGTGCATAGGAAACAGGCCCCGGCAGATGAGGGAATTCTCCATGCAGATTTGCCCAGAAGACGGGTTCGTGCCTTGGCAGCAGCATTTTCACCCAGAATCCAAAATTGAGCTCTGCGGTCATTCGCCCTGAGGTAACCGCGCCCGTTGTGACGAGCTTGTCGCGTGCTGTTTTTACTATGCGCTTGCCGCCGCTCTTGATCTGCAAGAGAAAGGCAGGGTCATCCCACCATTGCGGACCATAGAGCGCGATGAGGCGTGCGACGATTATGTTTGACCTGCCCCCCGCAAAATCCCTCACCATGAAGTAGAGTCTGCCCAACCTATGTAGGAGCAGACGAATGCGTAAGAGCCGTTTCACCGAGGCGCAAATCATCGGGATGATCAAAGAGCAGGAAGCCGGGATGCCGACAGCGGAGGTGTGCCGCCGGCACGGCCTGAGCCCGGCGACCTTTTACAAGCTGAAGTCCAAGTATGGCGGTATGGAGGTATCGGAGGCTGCGCGGCTGAAGGCGCTGGAAGATGAGAATGCTAAGCTGAAGCGGTTGCTGGCAGACACGATGCTCGACAACGTGGTTTTGAAAGACCTGCTGGGAAAAAGCTGACGGCACCGAAAGAGCGGCGAGAGGCAGCGCTCAATGCAATGCGGGATCATGACATCTCGCAGCGCAGGGCCTGCCGGCTTGTCGGTGTCGACCCCAAGACGGTCCGGCGCGAACGCCCGCCCGACCATCCTGAGATCCGCCAGGAGATGAAGGAGATCGCTGGCAAACGCCGCCGGTTCGGCTACCGGCGGATCGGCGTGCTGCTTGAGCGAAAAGGCATGATCATGAACCACAAAAAGCTTTACCGCCTCTACCGGGAGGAGGGCCTTGCAGTGAAACGGCGGCGGGGCCGCAAACGCGCCCGAGGCTCGAGAACGCCGATGCCCGAAGCCACACAGCCCAACCAGCGCTGGTCCCTGGATTTCCTGGCAGACAGCTTCGGCGCGTCGCGGAAGTTTCGCATCCTGGCCGTGAATGACGACTGCTGCCGGGAAAACTTGTGCCTGGCGGCAGACACCAGCATTTCAGGTGAGCGCGTTGCCCGGGAGCTGGACGCGCTCGTCCGGATCTACGGAAAACCTGCTTGCATTGTCAGTGATAACGGCACGGAATTCACCAGCCGGGCAATCCTGAGATGGGCCGACAGGAACGGCGTGGATTGGCATTACATCGACCCAGGAAAACCGCAGCAGAATGCCTTTATCGAGTCATTCAACGGCAGCCTGCGGGACGAGCTTCTCAATGAAGAGCTGTTCGACACCCTGGACGATGCCCGCCGCAAGCTGGCACTGTGGCGCTACGATTACAACAACGTCAGGCCGCACTCTTCGCTGGGGAACAGAACGCCAAAGCAAGCGCGGCAGGCGCTTGAGCTATTTGAGGGCTCCGCGCCTGCCGCGCTTGCTAAACCCGAAACCGACGACTACCAAAATCAAACCCGCAGACTCTCGTCATGAGCGAGGGACCAGTGGGGGGCAGGTCATGTTCCTTAGACTGACCTCGGCTGCGCTCAGTACAGGGAAGAAAGCCTCACTGAGCTGAATGTTCCAGCCATAGAGGGCGAGAGCGCGATCTGGATTGTGACCAGCAGCAACGAGGTACTTCGTGAGGCGTTCTTGAGAAATTATATTTGTTACCAAATACTTAATGCTCCGATCGACTGTTCGCGTACCGTCAGACTGCGCTTGACAGTCGTGCGAAGATACCCATATATGAGAGCAATCGAAGGCAAAGTCAGGCCTTCAAACCCTTAGAAGCCCGCGACAGCCGTTACAGGTCCTCGCGGGTTTTCGCTTTTTATACATCTACTTACGGAAATCCAAGAAGATTTGGCGAGGCAAACTCTCAGCCCAATATTCTGCTTCTAGTCGACCTTCACCAGGAATGGCTTTTCCAAGCTAAGAGTTATGACGTGTGAAGATACCGCAGGCCTGTGACCCCGTTCGTCGGGGGGCGAGCGCTCCGTTCCTGTCACTTGTTCCCGTCAATCCACTTCGACATGAGCCCCTTGTCGCGGAAGCACTCGTCCGGAACGGCGCACCGTTTGATCCGGGCGAGTTTCTCAGCAAAGGCCACCTGCTTGGACGTGGGTAGCCGGTCCATGTCCGATACCGGCTTCAGCCGGGCCTGAGCCTCGATCCAAGCGCTCAAAGATCGCCGGTCTTGCTGAACCTCCCAGGGCAGGAGCGTCCGGTTGCGCAGGGCGAGCGACCGCGAATAGGCAACTTGCTTGGGTGTTACGGGCATGGCGTGCTTGGTGCTTTCCATGGTGGAACCCCCTTTCTAGCTTGGTTCTGAAGGTAGAGCATAACAAGAACAAAATCAAGCCAAGCGTCGGAAACACCTTGGTGCGAGAGGGAGAGAGGGGCCGGGAAAGATCAGGTCCGAGGCTGCCCGAGAGAGGGTGTCCGGGCCTGATCCTGTCCTTCATTCCGGAGTTTCCCGATGACCCATCTTGCCCCTGTTGCGCAGGCGTCCTTGCCTGCGCCCATTGTCCCGTTGGCAGCAAATCCTGCCCCTGCGATCGTTGCTGTTGCCGAAGCGCTGCAGCCCGATCTGGCGCAAGGGCTTCAGATCGACGCGCTGCGCCTGCGCCGCGCGATGGAACATGCCTTTGGCGGTTCCGATGCGACCGGTGCCTGGGACTGGAAGCTCGCCTATGAGGCGGGCGAGGTGGCGCTGATCCTCTTCCTGCGAAAGTTCGGTCGGGCACTGCTTGCGCGTGCCGGCTCGCCTGCGGCGCTCTTGCCGATCCTCGCCAAGGTGGCAGGCCTCTTGCCCACGCACACCCGGCGGTCGGAAGAGATGGAGCGCTTTCAGCAATTCTCGACGCCGCTGCCCATGGGGCTCGCGGCTGTGGCGGCAGCACAGATCACGCCCCGTGATCTTGTCCTAGAGCCGTCTGCCGGGACCGGTCTCCTGGCGATCCTCGCCGAGATCGCCGGCGGCACTCTGGCTCTGAACGAGTTGGCGGACACCCGCGCTGACCTTCTTCGCTTGCTGTTCCCGGGCCGACCGGTCACGGGGTTTGATGCCGCGCAGATCGATGATCATCTCTACGCCTCCTCAAGCCCGAGCGTCATCCTGATGAACCCGCCTTTCTCGGCCCAAGCCAATGTCGATGGTCGGTCGACCGAGGCGACGGCCCGGCATCTGCGCTCGGCCCTCGCGCGTCTGGCCCCCGGCGGACGGCTCGTCGCCATCACCGGCGCCGGTTTCGCGCCGGATGCGCTTGCCTGGGCCGAGACCTTCGGCCGTCTAACCGAGACCGCCCATCTCGTCTTCACCGGCGCGGTGTCGGGCGCGGCTTTCGCCAAACATGGGACCAGCTTCGAGACGCGGATTTCTGTCTTCGATAAATGCCGCGGCGGCGAGCCGGGCGGCACCACCGCTGACCTGCGCCAACCCACGTCCTCGGATGTGGCGCAGCTGATGTCCCGGGTCACTGCAGAGGTTCCGCCGCGTCTCGAGATGGAACAGGCCGTAGATGCGGGTCTGGACCACTCATCTCTCTTCCCGGGAAGTCCTAGCCCCACCACGCGCAAACCCGCCAGCCGATCTCGCGCGACCTCTGCGGCTCAGCCGGCGAAACCTCAAGCACCGATCAAGGCCGAGGAATTGGACTACGCACTTCGCGACGCTGCTGCGGAAGAAGATGTCGCACGTCTGTCCGACGCGATCTACGAGACGTTCCGTCTGCAGGCGATCGACATTCCCGGCGCGGAGCCGCATCCGACCAAGCTGGTGCAGTCGGCAGCCATGGCCTCGGTCGCGCCCCCGAAACCTTCCTACCGCCCAAAGCTGCCCCCGGCCGTCCTGCGCGACGGCCTGCTGTCCGACGCGCAGCTCGAGACCGTCATCTACGCGGGGGAGGCGCATGGCGCGCGTCTCGCGGGGTCTTGGACCGTCGATGAGACCGGAGACGTGGTATCCGCAGCACCGGAGGACGCCGCTGACGCTATTGGCTTCCGCCGGGGTTTCTTCCTTGGCGATGGCACCGGAGCGGGCAAGGGCCGCCAGTCGGCTGGGATCCTGCTCGACAACTGGTGCCAAGGCCGCCGCAAGGCGCTCTGGATCTCGAAGAGCGACAAGCTTCTGGAGGATGCGCAGCGCGACTGGTCGGCGCTTGGCCAGGAGCGGCTTCTGGTGACGCCGCTGTCGCGTTTCGCACAAGGGCGCGACATTCCGCTCGCCGAGGGTATCCTCTTCACCACCTATGCGACGCTGCGCTCGGAAGAACGGGGTGCCAAGAAATCCCGCGTCGACCAGATCGTCGACTGGCTCGGGGCGGATTTCGACGGGGTGATCCTCTTCGACGAAAGCCATGCCATGGCGAATGCTGCCGGGGGCAAAGGCGAGCGAGGCGATACCATGGCCTCGCAGCAGGGCAGGGCGGGTCTGCGCCTGCAGCACAAACTTCCGAATGCCCGCGTGGTCTATGTCTCGGCCACGGGCGCGACGACGGTCCACAACCTCGCTTATGCTCAGCGTCTCGGTCTCTGGGGCGGGGAGGATTTCCCGTTCGCGACCCGGTCGGAATTCGTGGAAGCCATCGAGGCTGGCGGTGTCGCGGCGATGGAGGTTCTGGCCCGCGACCTCCGGGCGCTCGGCCTCTACACGGCGCGCTCGCTGTCCTATGACGGTGTCGAATACGAGATGCTGGAACACACACTTAGCCCCGAGCAGCGCAGCATCTACGATGCCTATGCCGGGGCCTTCGCCATCATCCACAACAACCTGACCGCGGCGTTGGGGGCCGCGAACATCACGGGCGGCAGCGGCACCCTGAACCGCCAGGCCAAGTCCGCAGCGCGGTCAGCCTTCGAGTCTGCCAAGCAGCGCTTCTTCGGCCATTTGCTCACCTCGATGAAGACCCCCACGCTAATCGCATCCATCGATGCCGATCTCGCCGCAGGCCATGCGGCGGTCATCCAGATCGTCTCGACGGGCGAGGCGCTGATGGAACGCCGCCTGTCGGAGATCCCAACCGACGAATGGAATGATATCCGTTGTGACATCACGCCCAGGGAATACGTTCTGGACTACCTCGCCCATTCTTTCCCGGTGCAGCTCTACGAGCCTCTCACCGACAGCGAGGGCAACCTCTCGTCGCGCCCCGTCACGCGCGACGGCCAACCGGTGGAGTGCCGCGAAGCCGTCCGCCGTCGTGACGCGCTGATAGAAAAGCTAGCCTCGCTGCCGCCCGTGCCGGGTGCACTCGACCAGATCGTCCAGCGCTTCAGCACCGATCTCGTGGCCGAGGTCACGGGGCGTTCACGGCGCATTGTGCGCAAGGGCGAAGGGCATTCGGCACGGCTCGTGGTGGAGAACCGGGCCGGAGCCGCGAACCTCACGGAGACCCAAGCCTTCATGGATGATGAAAAGCGTATTCTGATCTTCTCAGATGCCGGCGGCACGGGGCGCAGCTATCACGCCGATCTCGGGGCGAAGAACCAGCGCCTGCGGGTCCACTACCTCTTGGAACCCGGCTGGAAGGCAGACGCGGCGATTCAGGGCCTCGGACGCACCAAACGGACCAACCAGGCGCAGCCGCCGCTGTTCCGGCCGGTGGCCACCGATGTCAAAGCGGAGAAGCGGTTCCTGTCGACCATTGCGCGACGTCTCGACTCGCTTGGCGCTATAACTCGCGGCCAGCGCCAGACCGGCGGGCAAGGGCTGTTCCGGCCCGAAGACAACCTCGAGTCGCGCTACGCCCGCGACGCCCTGCGCCAGCTTTACCGCCGCATCTATCGCGGCGATCTGGCCGGATGTTCGCTCGGGGCTTTCGAGGATGCGACCGGGCTCAGCCTGACCGATGACAATGGGCTGAAGGATGACCTGCCGCCGATCACGACCTTCCTCAATCGCCTGCTGGCGCTGACGATCGACATGCAGGCTGTGCTGTTTTCAGCCTTCGAGGAATTGCTCGATCAACGGATCGAGGGGGCCATCGCCGCCGGGGTCTACGATCTCGGGCTCGAGACGCTGCGTGCCGAGAGCTTCCGTGTCTCGGATGCGCGGGTGATCTACACTCATCCCGGCTCCGGCGCGGAAACCCAGCTCCTGACTATCGCAGAAAAGCGGCGCAATGCGCCGACCTCGCTCGCGGATGCGCTGGACTGGCTTGATGACCCGAAGGCGAAGCTTTTGGTCAACAGCCGCTCGGGCCGTGCAGCCGTGCAGGTGCCAGCGACCAGCCTGATGCTGGATGACGGCACCATCGAACCGCGTCTTCGGCTGATCCGCCCGCTTGATGCCAGCACGGTCCCGGCCAAGGTCATGGAGGACACCCACTGGCTCGAGGCCGACCGCGCGGCCTTCTCCGCCGCCTGGACCGCGGAACTGGCCGAGGTGCCGGAGTTCTCAGAGTCCACGCTGCACATCGTGGCGGGTCTGCTTCTTCCGATCTGGAAGCAGCTCCCCCAGGATGAAACCCGCGTCTACCGCCTGCAGACCGATGACGGGCAGCGCATCATCGGCCGCCGCGTCTCGCCTGCTTGGGTCGCGACCACGCTGGCCGCCGATGCGCCCAAGCTCTCGGCCGCGCAGGTCCATGCCCTCGTTCTGGAGGGCAAGACCGTGGTGTGCCTGTCCGAAGGGATGGAATTGCACCGCTCGCGCGTCATGCGCGCGAACCGGATCGAACTGTCGCGCTTCTCGGAGGCAGCCAAGGATCGGCTCAAGGCCGATGGCTTCTTCTCGGAGATTATTAGTTGGAAGCTTCGGCTGTTTTGCCCGACCGACGCTGATGGCGTCGCGATACTGGATCGTCTGCTTGCACGTTGTCCTGTCGCAAGGCTACATGATCGCGGAGGTTGTTGACCCATGTATTCCGAGACCGAAGACCTCGTGCGCGATCTGGCAGAAAATGCCGAAGGCGTTTGTCGTGCCTACCTTCCCGCCGGACGGCGGGAAGGATCCTACTGGATCGTCGGCGATCTGCAGAACAACCCCGGCCGGTCGCTCTTCGTGCGGTTGACGGGCCCTGCGTCGGGACCAGGGGCAGCGGGCAAGTTTATGGATGGGGCCACAGGCGAGCATGGCGATCTCCTGGACATCATCCGCGCCCGGACGGGGATCACGCGCTTCCCCGACCTTCTCGCCGAGGCCCGAGCGCATCTTGGCCGTCCGCAGCCGGTCGTCCCGGATAGGCAAGAGCCGAGGAAGGCCAAGGCGCCCGGTGGCACTCCTGCGGCGGCGGCGCGCTTGTTTGCTGCCTCGAACCCGATCACAGGCACGCTTGCTGAGACCTACCTCCGTTCCCGAGGCATCACCCAATTCGGGGCGAACGGCGCCTTACGCTTCCACCCGAAGTGCTGGCATCGGGAAGAGGGGCAGACCCGGAGCATCCCCAGACCAGCGATGATCGCGGCGGTTACCGATGGGGCAGGGGCCGTGCAGGGCGTGCATCGCACCTGGCTGGCGCCTGACGGGCAGGGGAAGGCGGCAGTGAATCCAGAGCGTAGGGCTATGGGTCACCTCCTGGGCAATGCTGTCAGGCTGAGCCCGGAGGACGATATCCTTGTCATCGGCGAAGGCATCGAGACCATGCTGTCCCTGTCCGAGGCGGCCCCGGGCCTTCCCGTCTGGGCGGCGCTCTCGTCGGGACACCTCGGGGCGGTCCTGCTGCCGGAGGGGCTCCAGCGCCTCTACATCGCGATCGATCGCGATCCGGCCGGGCAGCGCGCGGCAGAGAAGTTGAGCGCCAGAGCCTCCGAGGTCGGGGTGCCCGTGCGGGTGCTGGAACCGCGGCTCGGGGATTTCAACGATGATCTTCGGGCGAACGGCAAAGACGCGCTGCACCATTATCTGGCAGGTCAGATCGGGCCAGAGGATCGGCATCGCCTGCCCAGCTGAGCTGCATCACGCAGGGGGGGCTGGGAGTGCGGGGAAGGGGGCTGCATCCCAGTCGTGGCTCTGGATCGTCGTCCTCACCCCATCCCGGGCCTTGCGCATCCACCCGTCATCCCGCGCGGCCTTCAAGAGATGGGCAGGCCGTCAAAGCGGTTGCCCCTGCAAGGTCGGCAGGGAACCTATTTCCGCCGGCGGCAAAGCCGCCTTTGCATCGCGAGACAAATAGCTTCCCTGCCGACCTCCTCCACGCTGTTCCGGCCCCGGTGAAGCCGGGGTGAAGGGGCAACCGCCCCGACGGCTCGGGTCTGCCCATGAAGGCCGCGCGGGATGACGCGCGGACGAGACAGGCCCGGAGGCAAGAAACCGATGACGATTCACACCCACGACGACGCGTATGAACCCGCCCATAGCGCATCCCAGACCGCCCATGCGCTCGACGAGCTCCAGCTCTACGGCTATCGCCCCTTTGACGAGCCCGATCCGCGCCCGATGCCCGATGGGCAGCGCCTCGCCGTCGCCGTCGCCGACATCTTCGACGCCCTCGTCGCGACCCTGGAAGACACCCGCATGGAACCCGATCTCGAAGAAGTGCTCTGGGGCCAGGTCAACCTCTTTCACCGCGCCACGGCGAGGATTGAGCGGTCGCTCGATGAAAACGAACAGGCGCAGCGCCGCCTTCAGCGGGAGCAGGACGGCTCCGAGGTGAAATCGACCGAACTCGAGCGCCTGACGGCCGAAGGCCTGACGCTGATCGAACGGCGCAACTGCATGGACATGATGCGCGATCACGCCGCCACCGAGTTTGTCCATCACACGGGCTCTGCCTGGCGCCCCCGCACCGGCTCGATGGTGAACCGCCAGCACATGACGGCCGCGCTCATTGACAGCCGCGACTTCCTCGCCGCCAAGCGCCGCGCAGAAACCGAGGTGATGCTGCCCGCTGGCCCCAAGGTCGCCCTCACCGGCGGGATCGACTTCAACGATCACCGCCTGATCTGGGGCAAGCTCGATCAGGTCCGGACCAAGTATCCCGATATGGTCCTTCTGCATGGTGGCAGCCCCAAGGGCGCAGAGTTCATCGCCGCCAAATGGGCCGAGGCCCGAGGCGTGACGCAGGTGGCCTTCAAGCCTGACTGGACCAAGCACGCCAAGGCCGCGCCCTTCAAGCGCAATGACGCCATGCTGGACGTGCTGCCCGTGGGTGTCCTCGTCTTCCCGGGCAATGGCATCCAGGAGAACCTCGCCGACAAGGCCAAGAAGCTGGGCATCCCGGTCATGAAGTTCGAGAAGGGGGCGTGAGCCCCCTTTTTCCCCTCGCGGGGAAATCGAGGTGGCAGGGTATGCGTCCACTTGATATTATGGAAGAAAGCCTGCTGGATCACGATATGTCTCACTCTGTCGCTCAACTTGAGGTGTTCCCGACCGACCTGCAGATGCGGCGGATCGATCCAGCCTGCAACATGAGGCGGTTTTACCGCATGAGCATTCAATTACCGCATGAGCATTCAACCCGATCTCTTTGGGGGCGCCAGCCTGGTGCGCGAATGGGGCCGCATCGGCGCGCGCGGGCAGATGATGATCGAGCAGCATCCGGATGAAGGGCGCGCCGTCACCGCGCTGATGAAGCTTGCCGCGGCGAAGAAGCGGCGGGGGTATGCATGACGCGCGCGCGTGGGAAACGGCGCGAAACCAACGTAAGGGGAGGCGGATGACACTCGACACGGACAAGATCGATGACGCAGCCCTCGCGATCCTCAGCCTGACGCTGCATGACGGTGATCGGGTCTGGAAGGGGATCGATTGGAACATCACAGACCGGCTTTTCGAGAAAGGCCTGATCCATGATCCCAAAAACAAGGCGAAGTCGCTGAGCCTGACCCCAGAGGGGGTCGCGCATGTGCGAGAAATTCTCGCGCGGGAGTTCAGCAAGGCCGAGTGACGGGCGGCTTTGCGGGTCACCTTCCAGTCGTTCGCTGCATCTGCGCGCCATTTGCCCGCATCCGCAGCATCAGCAACGTGGGCGAATTCTGTTGAAAAACTCTTCCTTGATTGGCGGCGCATACGCTGATTCAATTCCTTTAGGGATTGGGGGGTTTTGCGATGATGGGACCGAAGCAGGAAGCACAGGCGGCGCTGTTTTATGAGTTCTCGTTGGAGGATCATATCCCGCAAGACCATCTGCTACGCTCGATTGACCGGTTCGTCGATCTGGATGACATTCGCCAGTATCTCGCGAACTTTTACAGCCACACAGGTCGCCCATCCGTCGACCCCGAACTACTGATCCGGATGCTGTTGGTCGGCTATTGTTTTGGCATCAGGTCTGAACGCCGTCTGTGCGATGAAGTGCATCTGAACCTGGCATACCGCTGGTTCTGTCGCCTCGACTTGTCGGACCCAGTCCCCAACCATTCGACCTTTTCCAAGAACCGCCACGGGCGCTTTCGGGAGAGCAAACTGCTGCGGCATCTGTTCGAGAAAACCGTTGCACGTTGCATTGCAGATGGTTTGGTAAGCGGACAAAGGCTCGCCGCAGATGCCAGCTTGATTGAAGCCGACGCCAACAAACAGAACTCCACGCCAAAGGAAGATTGGGATCACAGTACCATTGACCCAAACGATGCGCCGCGTGCGGTCAAGGAGTATTTAGACGTCTTGGACGACGCGGCCTTTGGTGCAGCGTCCACGGTAGAACCTAAGTTCACATCTCATTCTGACCCTGCAAGCCAATGGACCGCAGCCCGCAAAGGTCCCGCATTCTTTAGTTATTCCACCAATTACCTGATCGACACCGATCACAGCGTCATCGTGGACGTCGAAGGTACCAGATCAATCCGGCAAGCCGAAGTCGGCTCGGTGCGCACTATGTTGGATCGGATTAAAGACCGGTATGACATTGACCCAGAACGGCTCATTGCAGACAGCGCTTACGGATCAGGGCCAATGCTGGGATGGCTCGTTGACCGCGACATCAATCCGCATGTTCCGGTGCTGGACAAAGCGGGCCGTACAGACGGCACCTGGAGCCGCACTGACTTCGAATGGGACCCCGAGAACAACCAATACATCTGCCCTGAAGGCGAGCCACTCAAACAGTTCCGACGCAATTACTCGGACCCGAACCGTAGGCCGACCGGCAAAGGAGTCGCCAAGTATCAAGCGTTAAAACACACCTGCCAAGCCTGCCCATCCAAGATGAAGTACTGCCCGAACGCCGATGCGCGTAAGATCACCCGCGAAGAACATGAAGACGCCCGCCAAGTCGCCCGCGATATCGCAAAGACAAAGCAATACGCCGTCTCAATGCGGCTGCGGAAGAAGGTCGAAATGCTCTTCGCTCATCTCAAACGCATCCTCGGGCTCAGACGCCTCAGATTACGAGGGCCATGCGGTGCAAATGACGAATTCCTACTCGCCGCAACCGCCCAGAACCTCCGCAAACTGGCCAAGATCTTTCCTGCACCGCAGCAAATGCACAAAGCCTGATCGGAAAGGCGCTCGCGCCATGTTCTGCCGTCGATATTCTGCGCTCGCAAACGTTAGTTTTTCCACAGAATCGGCGGTGAACAGACATTCGCTGCAGCAGGAATGTGTGACCGTTCTCCAGAATGCGAATTGAAACGAAATTCAGCCCGGCTGCAGCGCAACCGGGCCGGTCGCGTCACGCGGCGCTGGCGCTGCGGGCCGGGAAGTCGATGTCGGTTCCGGCGACGTGGTTGATGTAGTTGGTGAAGATGTTCGCCACGACATTCGCGACGGTCTCGATGAGATCCGCCTCGGACAGACCCGCCGCCTTTGCGGCGGCAAGATCCGCATCCCCCACCAAACCCTTCGCCGATACGACCGAGGTCGCGAGCGCGAGGATGGCGCCGGTGCGCGGGTCGTCGGATCTGCCTTCGAGGTGGGCGTCGATCACGGCAGGGGCAACTTTCAGCCCAGCAGAGATCGCAGCATGGGCCGAGGCGCAGTAGTCACAGGCATTGGCGCCAGCAACGGCGAGCGCGATTGCCTCGCGGGTGCGGGCGTCAAAGCTGCCGCGCGACAGCGACTCGTTCAGGCCGAGCATGCCGGCCAGCACCGCCGGTTGATTGGCGGCGACACGGTACAGGTTCGGCACCATGCCGATCTTACCCTTGATCGCCGTGAAGAGCGCGGCGGCCTCTGGGCTTGCGGAAGCGTCGCTAACTTGGGTGATACGTGCCATTTGGATCTGTCCTTTCTTGGCGGATGGAAATCAGGCCGAGACCATGTCGGTTTCGGGTTTGGAGAGGCTGATCACGGCCACGACGGCGGCACCGTTCAGCCAGTAGTAGGCGGCGTCGAGCCCGGCGAAGCCGAGGGCGAAGGGCAGGATCAGGAAGAGCACGCCGACGGCGAGATCGACGGCGAGGTGCAGCTTGTAGGGCAGCACCCGGATCAGGCCGGTCTGGTGATCGGTAAAGACGGTCAGCAGCAGGGCCGCTACGCCGATGATCGGCGAAATGGTCAGCGCGAGGGCGTTGGACTCACCCAGACCGAGGAGAAACGGCAGAGTGATGAGCGCGAAGGCGACGGGATAGTCGAGCCAGGAATGGATCTGTTTGGTGACGAAGCGCATGGCATCGGTCCTTTCGACGGGTTTCACGGGACGGCGGATAGCCGCCGCTAGGCTTATCTAGCCACGCTTCCCGGGACGATGAATTTCAGAAAGTCCGAACTATTGCGCAGTTCGTCCGGATTACTTGGACGATCTGTCAGGCCGCGGTTTGTCGCGCCCCTCCCGTTTGGCGGAAAGCAGCAGGCGACAGGCCGATTTCCTTCTTGAACACCCGGCTGAAGGCCGATTCCGAGGCATAGCCCGAAACCTCCGCGGCCTCGGCAACGCTGAGCCCACGCGTGACGAGCGCCTCCCGCGCGATCTGCATCCGCCAGGAAGTGACATAGGACATCGGCGTCACGCCAAGTCTCTGCGTGAAGCGTTCCGCGAAACCGGTGCGCGACAGGCCCGCTTCGCGCGCGAGGGATGCCACCGACCAGTCTCCGGCGGGGGAGCGGTGGAAAGACGTGAGTGCGCGCGCAAGCTGCGGGTCGGCGAAACCCGCCACGCCCCCGCTCCCCTCTGCAGTCTGTTCGATATGAGCACGGATCGCCTGGGCAAAGATCGCCTCGGACAGTTTCAGCGCAATCAGGTCGCCACCAAGTCGCGCACCGCCCGCTTCGGCGCCGATGACCTTCAGCGTCGCTTCGAGCCACGGCCCGGCCTCATCGCCGTAACCGCGCAGGTGGATGAAGGGCGGGAGCCGGTCGAACAGCAGGTGGCGCGAGCCTTCGGCCAGCGCAAAATGGCCGCAGATAAGCTGAGTGTCGCGCGTCGTCTCGTCGCCGCCCCAGACGAGCGTGCCGTGACCCGGGAACCCCGAGCGCGACAGGACATCGTCAAGCGGCAGCGCCTCGTCGGGGCCTGTATGGCGGCACGCGAGCACATGGGCTGTGCCATGCGGGATGATGATCAGATCACCCTGCGCCAGATGCACGGGTTGTGTGCGGTCGCCGACGCGCACCAACGCCTCTCCCCGGTGCGCGAAGTGGAAGCGCGCCACATCGCGGAAGGCAGGGACGCGCACGCCCCAGGGCTCGGTAAAGCTCGTGCGGAAGTAGAGCGAGCCACGAAGCGAGAGGCGGGTGAGGATGTCACTGAGCAGGTCCAACATAGCGAAACGATGTGACGGAAATCATCGCCTGTCCAGAGGGCTGGACGAATGCGCAGGCATTCCGGACTACCGGGCATTCTTCGTCCGCAATCTGCGGGTGTATCTGATGGCATCATCAGAACAGGAGGTTCCCATGAACTCGATGAATCGTTCCGTCGCCGCAGTGGCAGCGACAATCGCGCTCGCCATCGGCGGGTTTGGCGCCCATCAGGTGGCGCGCGCACAGTCGCGATGGCCAGCGGCGCGGTGATCGGCGACGGCAACGTCACCTCGATCCCCGAAGGGTTCCGCCATTGGACCTTTCTCGGCGCGCCCCTGACGCCGAACGGACTCAATGGCGGCGCCGCCGGTTTCCCCGAATTCCACCATGTCTACATCCACCCCGATGCTCTGGCAGAATTCGAATTGACCGGCGTCTTCCCCGAAGGCACGACGATCGTGAAGGAACTCGTGTTGATGCATGAAGGCGGCTACGAGGACGGATCGCGCGACGAACCTTCGGGCCGCGGCTTCTTCGCCAAGAGCTTCAACGGTATCGACATGATGGTGAAGGACAGCGACCGTTTTGCCGACACCAACGGCTGGGGCTTCTTCAACTTCGGCCATCACGAGCCGCCCTATGCCGAGACGGCGACGGCCGCATCGGCAGCAGAATGCGCCTCGTGCCATGCTGACAACGCCACGACCGAGATGGTGTTCGGCAAGTTCTATCCGATCCTCGGGCAGAACTGAGGGCGGGGGCGGGTGCGATGGCATTGTCCAGCGAGAACGTCGTGTTCTTGCGTCGACTTGCGGCGAAACAAAATGCTTACGTTGCCATTTCCATCGCTATCATCCGTCAGTTCGGACGATCAGACATGAGCTTCGAACGCTCTGGAATTCACGCAAGCCGCGATCTGCCTCAAGTTACCGCTACGCCCGACAGGCCAAGTCGCCCGGGTGTCATCCCTCAACCGAAAGGAAATCCGATGTCTCGCAAACTCACCCTCGCCGCCGCGACGCTCGCGGCTCTTTGCGCCTTTGGTCCGGCCATGGCGGCCGATGAAGTCAACGTCGTCCCGGGCCTGACCGCCGCTGGTGCGCCGCTCGGCCTGCACGGTGCCGATCCGGTCGCGCTCCTCGATCAGGGCACGAATGTAGAGGGCGTCGCCGCCCAGACCGCGATCCACGATGGCGTCTCCTACTACTTCGCCTCCGAAGCAAACCGGATGACCTTCGAGGCCAACCCGGCGCGCTACGTCGTCCAGAACGGCGGCTTCTGCACCTTCGGAGTCTCGGTCAACAAGAAGTTCGACGGCGACCCGAACTTCGCGGCTGTGGTCAACGACAAGCTCTATGTCTTCCTCAGCGAAGAGATCTACCAGGCCTTCCTGAAGGACAAGGACGGCACGATCGCGAAGGCCGCCGAGAACTGGAAGTCGATCCAGCACACCGCCGCCACGGATCTCTGATCCTTGGGCAGCGTTCCGGGCCGGCCAGTCCCCGCCGGCCCGGACTTTCCATGGAGAAGCACATGCCCCAGCACATCACCCTCGTCAGCCACGCGCTTTGCCCCTATGTCCAGCGCATTGCCATCGCACTTGCCGAGAAGGGGGTGACGCATGACCGCCTGACTGTCGATCTGGCCAACAAGCCGCGCTGGTTTCTCGACATCTCGCCCATGGGCCGCACGCCGGTCCTGAAGGTAGGCGCAACGGCCCTGTTCGAATCCGCCGCGATCCTCGAATATCTCGAGGACACGCAGCCGCGCCCGCTGCATCCCTCTGACCCGGTCAAGCGCGCGCGCCATCGTGCCTGGATCGGCTTCGGCGCAGAATGCCTGAACGACATCGCTGGCTTCTACTCGGCGCCGGACAACGCAACTCTGGACATGAAAGCCGCCACGCTTCACGCACGCTTCCGGCTTCTCGACCGTCAACTGGGTCGGGGCCCTTGGTTCGCCGGCGACACATTCAGCCTGGTGGACGCCGTTTTTGCGCCGGTCTTCCGGTATTTCGACACATTTGACCGGATCGGCGATTTCGGTGTGTTCGATGGGCTGGAACGGGTCATAGATTGGCGCTGCGAGCTGGCCGACCGCCCCTCGGTGCAGGGCGCCGTCGGACCGGACTACGACAACCTGCTCGCCGGATTCATCGAGCGGCGCGGTGGTGCCCTGTCGCGAATGCTCGGACAGGGCGCTCGCGCTGTAGCATCATTTGCCTGAAACTGGAGTTCAAGGTTGCAACAACTGACACAAGAACGACGCGTGCGGCGGACACCTTGGCGGTTTGCCCCCGCGATCACCTTCGCCCGGCTGACCGAGGTGCCGCCCGATCTCCTGGTCGCGCACATGTCCGATCCGCGGATGGCAGAACACATGCCACTGTTGACCGAACCTTGGGACATCGCCGTCGCCAAGCGCTTCGTGACGGCAAAGGAAGCCACATGGCAGCGCGACGGGCTTGGTCACTGGGCGATCCTCGCCGATGGAAGCTATGTCGGATGGGGCGGGTTCCAGAAGGAAGGCGATGAATGGGACTTCGGCCTTGTCCTGCGGCCAGACGCCTTCGGTCTTGGCGCTGCGATCACCCGAGCCGCACTGGACTTCGCCCGGGCTGATCCGCGGATCGCCTTCGTGACCTTTCTGCTGCCGCCTTCGCGCCGCAACCTCGGCGCGCTGGCACGGTTGGGCGCCCGTTTCGTTGGCGAGGTGGAGCATGCCGGGGCATCGTTCCGGAAATTCCGGCTTGAGATGGATTGAGAGGCCGTACGGCCGGGGCAGAGCACAATCAGGAGAAGAGGATCATGACCATCATCGATCACATGAGTCTCGGCGTCGCGGACGTACCTGCAGCGAGAGAATTCTATTTGACGCTGCTTTCCAAACTCGGGATTAACTGTCTTGCTGAGGGAGAGGGCTTCGCCGCCTTTGGGCGCGCGCGTGTGGAGGTCCTGCTGCTGGCACCCTTCGATGGCCGCGCGGCGAGCGCCGGCAATGGTGCACATGTCGCCTTCGCCGCGCCCAACCGGGAAGCGGCTACGAAAGCCCATGCCGCCGGCCTTGACGCAGGTGCAAGCGACGAAGTCGCGCCTGGCATGCGCGCGGCCTATCCGATGCCAGACGTCTTTGCCGCCTACCTGCGCGACCCATGGGGCAACAAGACCGAACTGGTCCATGGCGGATTCAGCGCCTGATCACGGCCGGGCCGAGATCGAAGGGCTGCGCGCGCAAGTCGCCGCCTGCACGGCATGCGCGGACCTGCCCCTCGGGCCGCGTCCGATCGTTCAGATCGGTGCAGGCGCGCGCATTCTGATCGCGGGCCAGGCACCGGGGCGGCGGACGCATCTTGCTGGGCGCCCATTCGACGACGCTTCAGGGGTGCGGCTGCGACAGTGGCTCGGCCTCGACGAGGCCACCTTTCGGGATCCTGCGAAGGTTGCCATCCTGCCGATGGGTTTCTGCTATCCCGGAACCGGCCGATCGGGCGACCTGCCGCCACGCCCCGAATGCGCGTCGCGATGGCGCCAACGGGCTCTCGATCTGCTTGCTAACGTCCAGTTGACCGTCGTCATCGGACGCCATGCCCAGGCTTGGCACTTACCGGACACCGCAGGCCTGCCGCTGGTGGAAGCAATGCGCGACTGGCGGGTGCGCTGGCCCGAGACCGTCCTGCTGCCGCATCCAAGCCCGCGCAACTCAGGCTGGTTACAGCGCAACGGATGGTTCGAAACCGAGCTGTTGCCACGTGTGAAGTCTCGGATAGAGGCAGTCCTCGGTGATTCAACGTTGTGACGCACACAATGGCCCAATTCCTGTCCAGCGAAATCATCGGCGAAGACCACCAACCTGACGATAGGCTGCGAAAGCATGGTAAAGTCTTTTTTCCCGGCCACGGAGCCACGCGTGGGTGGATAGGGCTCATAGAGGATCAAAGCGCCAGTCTCGCCCCTAACTGCAATGGAATTGAGAACTTCTCCTAAGAAGGCAGAGTAAGTCCGACGCTGGCCCATCCTCTCCGGCATGTGTTGTTTGTGGGTGCCGCAAACCGAGCCTTCCGCAAAGCTGCCGGTGAAGCCCTTTGCATCGAACGTCCGCTTTAGGCCGAACACGATGCTGCACCTGCGAAGTAGGCTTCCATGCTGCGATGTGCATGACTGTCTACAATGGTGAAGGTTTCAACATGGGCAAGCCCCGTAAGCGGGGCCGGGCTGCTGAGGCTCCGCCCTGAATTCCGACCTTGCTGTCTTCCTGTGCCAATACGTCTTGGTCTGTCTCATCCTGAGCCATCCCAAAACGTTTGCCACATGGTCGCCTTCACGATCCGCTTTCAGCCCTGACGGGTCTGCATCCCTCTTGCAAGGTGGACGCTGCCGCCGGGCGAAGCCGAGGGGCTCTAGTCTTCGCCACCTGGCATAAGACTCCGAAGGGCTATGCGTCTGGCTTCTGGTCGAACAGAATAACGTGCGCGCCTTCTTCACTGTCAGGGTTGCCTACCAGCACGAACGGCATATCCGACCCGTACTTCTCGTAGAGACAGCGGTATTTCATCTCGCCGCTGAGCGGATCGCGCACTTGGTCATAGCGAAAGCTGTGCTGAACGCCGTCTTCGATCCAGGCCTTGACGCCATCGGGGGTCACCAGTGCAAGCGGCGCGCCGTCCAGCAAGATTGTCTCGCCAACGTTGAAAATCTCTTTCATCTCATGGGTCTCCTATCGGTCTTCTTTGGCAGCGTTACAAACCATCGTCGCCTTTGCAACGATCTCTGCCCCGCGTGTTCTCTCTCTCGGTGTCATTGCCCCCGGATCACAATCGTGTCCTGCTCCGGTCGCTCGCGAGCATTTTAGGGCTGGAGGCGTTCTATCCTGCGTCCTCATAGGGCTCGTACCTCAGGTTCGCACCGTCCGACGGCTCAAAGTCATCGGACCATCTGGTACGGCGCATGCCGCAGATCCACTGGAACACGACGCCAACCTCGACATCTTCACCGTTTACCGTCGCCCAAATGACTTCGACCGGGTAACCCGCATAATTCTTCATGCTCAACTCCTGACCTCCATTTGGTCGGAGCCGCAGTTATCAGGTGGCAGGTATCTGCCTGTCCCTATATATGCTTGGCCAACACAAAACGGAGTTTACAAACTTGCTTTACAGGCCTCTACATATTGCGCTCTTTCTGGGCGCGGCTTCATCGGCTGTCGCTGCCGAGTGGGAGATCGGCTTGTCGCGAGGTCTGGAGACCTATGCTGCGACTGCAAACGACGGGACCTTGCTCTTAGTTTGCGATCCTGACCGTGTCTACAACCCAAACGAGAGCCATGCGTACTTTTTGTCGCGTCAAAGCGATGACAAAGCGCCACAACGCATTGTCTTTCTCGCGGCGACCGGAGAGCAGGCTGCCTTTTCTGTGCAGCACGGGATCGCAACGCAACGAGATGCTGATCCTGCCGAATGGGCACAGCTCATCGATATGATCGAGGCGGGCGGTCAGATTGCTGTCGTGACCGCACGCGATGCCTTTACGCTGGATCAGGACGCGCTGCCCGGGCTTCGATGCCGCTGATCTTTTGAGCGAGCTCTTCGATCTCGGAGTGCAGCAGCGCCTTACCGAAGGCGGATAACAGCTGCGTCACCCCATAGACGTTGAGCGGGTCATCAATGCTTGTCTGCAACGCCGCCATATGGGCGGCGTCGAGCCTGATCATCGATTTCATGAAGGGGGCACCAGTGCCTTTGGGCTCGGCCAGGCGTGGTCGTGCAGCGGAGGCAACCTCATGCCAGGTCGCGGTGTCGCGCAGGTTTTGCATGCGGGCGCGAACCGCTTTGATCAAGGCACGCCGAACGTAGTCCGGATCAAGGCCAGATCGTTCTGCCAGCGCCTCAATCCGTGCCTGATCCTCAGCTCCGATGCGCACGTAATAGGTTCGAGACTGCCCTTCGGTGCGAGTGTTGCAAGCATCATCCGCCACCGGCTGGGTGGATACCCCCGAGTTGATGCGCGCCGTTTCAGCCGCGGCTGCCTTTTCCCCTTTCCGGGGTTCATTCTTGACCACTGATTTTACCGCTGGGCCTTCTGTCGCGACCGCTTCCGCCGTACTCTGATCGAACGCGGCATATTTCGTGGCGCTCGTGGCGAACTGCCGCGACCGCGCCAGCCTGTCTTCGTTCGAGACAGCGGTCCCGGACCGGTTTGGAATCTTCCTAGCCATTGGCAGCATCCACCACGGCCTCGATGTCGCCAAGGATCTCACTGCATAAGGCGAGGGCGGAGGAAAGATGCCCCGCCTGCAACCGATGACGAAGATCTTGTTCATAAATGTCCCGCACATATCCCAGTGGCCCGGTCAGCGGCATGCGCTGGATCGCGGCGAGATGGGGCACCGGCGTGGGCAGAAGTGGCAGGGTTGAAATCACCTCGAAGACCTCAAGGTCCTGCCGGTGAACCCTGCGTCTTGCCGCATCACGCTCAAAGTCATCGCCTGCGGTCACGAAATCGATCGCGCGTTTGTCCGCGTTCATCAATACCGCGGAAAACAGCGGGGCGGGGTCATCCGGCCCGAGGGTCTCGATCATGCGCATAACCCATGTCAGGGTTTTCAGGGCCGCCACGAAATCCGATTGTACCGGCACGGCCGGCACCAGGATCATGTCGCAGGCCAGCGCCAGTGTTTCGGTGTCGGGGTGCTCGCCGGGGCGGGTGTCGATCAGAACCAGATCAACACCTTCAGCCTCAAAGCTGTCCAGCGCGTGGTAAAGGCCTTCAACGGTCTCGGGGGCATCGGCCACGGTCAAGCCTGCGGGCCATGGTAGGCGTGGCAGATCACCGAAGTCGGCGCGCGCGCTTTTTGATTCCCATTCGAGGATTTGCTTGTCAGCATCCGCATCCATGACATGCACACGGCGGCCGCGTGCCAGCATGGCGGACGCAAGCATCTGTATGAGAGTTGTCTTTCCCGAACCGCCCTTCGCGGAGATGGCCGTCACAACAAGCATTCTTCGACTCCATAACGTATATTTTGCGCCGTTATGGCAATGCCTCGGGATGGCGTCCAGACCTTGCGGGATACAGGCGTTCACCCTTTGGGTCGGACAGATGTGCAGCTGCTGAGGCGATGTGCTGTTTTGGCGATCATCTGCGTACGCGTTCGGTCAATTGGTCAGCAGGTCACTCACGCCGACCGTGATTGCAGTGTCCATCCTTTTCGCCATCGCGTCGTTGTGGCAATTTCCCAATGCTGCCATCAGCCTTCGAGGTGTCGGGTCACCTGACCATCGACTATCCGTATCAGCGCCGACGTAATACGCACGGTGCTGCGCAGGCGTTCCAATCCCACAAGGTCTTCTTCTCCTTCCGGGAGAACCCCTTTGAGCATTCAACGCCAATGAAGGGATATCGTGTCGGCTGCGCCGACGTCATTCCCGCGCCTGTTCAGGATCCGGGCCGGGGTCCCGGATCGCGGCGCGGGGGAGGCGGTGTCCCTTCGGTCTGTTCGTTGTCGCGAGGGGTTTACAGCAGGCATGGCCAAGACCCTGCCTGCTGATCACCGAAGGTGCGACAACGGACCGAAGGGACGTTGACAGGAACGGTATTGTGTATGACAAAACTTGTACGGCGACTCATTAGAGTTTTCGTGTCTACAAAAACTATCTAATGATAAATCTTGCCGCCCATGTCGAAACGCCTCTCCACCATAGCCCGACAGGAGGTTCTCCGGCTTGCCGCTCAAGGGCTTGGCGATGGGGAGATCGCCGTGCGTGTTGGCTGCTCCCGACCCACTGTCGCCCGCGTGCGGGCGCGCGGTGTGGTGACGGATCGAACCACAAAGGGCCGCGTGCTGCAGGTTCGGGTGTCCGCCCGTGAGGCCGAAGCATTCGAGGCGCTTGTGGCTGAGACTGGCATGACCACGTCGGGTTTGCTCCGGCACATGATCCGTCTCTCATCCGGCATTGTCGCGTTTCGCCGGGACGAGGTCACGGCGCTCAAGGCGTCGGCCAATCAGCTCAATGCCTTGGCGCGCAATCTTGTCCAGATGCTGAAGCTTGCCCATGCGGGCAAGCTGCGGTGGAACGCGCGCGACGCGGCAATGGTCGGTCGGCTTGCGGATCGGGCCGAAGAGGTTGCCCGGGCCGTGCAGGCTTTGCGCGCGGCCTCGCTGCGCGGGTCCTTCGTCCGGGTGTCCGATTTTCGGGACGTTGGGGAGGGGCAGCACGATGGCTGAAACACGCACCCTCCAGCAGGCGGTATTGGGCGAGATTCTGCCTCATGTGGGGCGGCGGTCTGCAGCCATGGCAGGCGAAGCGCGCGTATCGTCGGGCCGTCGGCGTGGCACGTCCGGCGGGGCAGTTGCGGTAATGTCCTGGAACGCGCTGCGGGTGCCGCAAAGCGTGGTGAAGCGGGTCGGCACGGGCGGGTGTCATTCGCCAAAAGAGTTACGCCGACAGATGAAATACATTCTGCGCGACGAGGCGCGGGTCGCAGCCTGGTCGAACCAGATCGGCATCGATCGCGTCTTTGGCGAGCGTGGCATGGAAAATGTCATTGCCGATTGGAGTGCTTCCTGGTGCGGGGCGCCGAAACGGGGTCATACCGATCACATCATCCTGTCTTTTCCCAAGGGAACCGAGGCGGAATTGGCGGAAGCCATCTCGCGCGAATGGGCGCAAGAGGTGTTCGGCGGGGATTACCGGGATCGATATCGGTATGTGGCGGCCCTCCATTGCAACACAGACCATGTGCATGCCCATGTTCTTGTCGACAAGGTCGGGATGGAGGACGGCAAGTTCCTCTCGATCAGCCGCCATTCCGAGATCAGCTATGACATGATGCGCGAGCTGCATGCGCAGATCGCGGGCGAGCACGGGCTGGTACTGAACGCCTCTTCCCGTCTGTCGCGCGGCATCATGGAAAACGCCCCGCGGGACACTGATTTGCAGGCGGCCCGCAAGGAGGGACGGGAGCCAGTGGTTGCCCCGCTGGATCCTGAATGCCGCGCTCTGCGAGAGGCCGAGATACGCAGACACGCCGAGGGGTATCGGCAGCTGGCGCAACTTGCGGGGATGGGCCTGGAGGCCGACACCCCTCCGGATGGATGGATGGGGCGCATCGCGGAGGGCGCAGAGCTTGCCGCCACCAACTTGATGAAAGGAATGCCGGTGAAAGAAGGGTTTGCCGAAGGGGTTGATATCCCCGCTGCCGGAGCGGATGTGATCGGTCGTCTGATCGCCGCCCGCGAGACATTGCAAGCGGAAGCCGACACCGCGTGGAGCGCCATTCAGGACATGGCTCCCGGTGCCGAAAAGGTCGAACTGGAACAGCTCTTTGCGGGGCAGGCCCGCGAAATGGGCAGGCTTCTGGGCCGCGACTTTCTTGCGGATCATTCTTCATCGGTGTCGCCCGAGCGCGATCCCTACAGAGTTCAGGGGATTGCGGGGCTGGCCGCACGGGCAGCAGAGGAGGGCAATCCGCTCGTCGCTGAGGCCGATGCTGCACTGGGTCGTTTCAGAGCGGAATTGGCGCGCGTTCTGGCACCGATGGAGGCACGATTCGAGGAGGCGGGCAGCAGCATCGAAGAAGTCGCTGCCCGTTTCACCGCACCCCATCGCAGCGAGGCGCAACTCGAAGCCTCACGCCCAGTGGACGCCCAGGAGCGCTCGGACTGGCTTGGGCTCGAACGCGACCAGCAGGCGCGCGCGCGTGATGTTTTTGCGGGGCTGCACATGGATCGTGATCTTTTGGCGGATCTGGCGCGTCAGGATATTCTTGACGCGGGGCAGGGCAGTCGCCTTGCCGACATCGCCACGCTGGACAAGCTGATCTCCGACGTGCGGCAAGACCTGCGCGACGGGGATATGGATCAGCTGGCCGCTGGCCGGATCGATCCGCTCATGGACCGCATCGAAGACCCCGGTCTGCGACAAGCCGTGTTCTCGGAGCTAAAGGCCATCGCCGCAGTGGATGCGGGTGATGACATTACCGGGCGCGACAGCGAACCAGCCGCCACCTACCGGACCCGGATCGAGGCTTTCGAGCGCGCCGAGGAGCGGGGGCGCGACCGGGACGATACCAGTGGCGATTACGGCCTCTAGAGGATTCAAAACATGCTGCATTCAATGGAAAGCCGTTGGCGGTATCCAATCGCCATCCTGCTCGGTCTCGGTATTGGCACCTGGATCGGTGCCGCGATCGCCACGCTCTATCTGATGGCGCGATTTGGCGAAGACCTGGGTGGGTTCGATATTTTCGAACTTTGGCTGCTCAATCTGTCTGATCCACGGGTCAAGGCAAACCCTGCGGTGGAACATACTGCGTGGCTCATCACGGCACTTCCTGCCCTGCTTCTGGCGGCGACAGGAGCGACATCCGTTCATCGCGGGTCGCTCACCGATTATGATGATGCGCATTTCCAGTCGCGTCCCGAGCTCCGCCGCAACCGTATGTCTGCGTCTCTTTCCCAGAACGGCTTTCTGTTCGGCAAGCTCGGGTCACCTGCGTCCCGTGCGCCTTTCGTGTCGGCCACGCCAGATCGCTTCCCACACGCAATGATGATCGCGCCAACGGGCCGGGGCAAAGGGGTAGGCTTCGTTTTACCGAACCTTTTGCACTTCCAGGGCAGTGCCGTGATCCTCGACGTCAAGGGCGAGAATTTCGAGAAGACATCCATCCACCGCCAAAAGGCGCTGAACAATCAGGTCTGGTACTTTTCGCCCTATGACTACGTTCAGCCCGAAGGCAAGAACGGGCCTGTCCTGACCCGCACGCACCGGTTCAATCCTCTCCAGCGCATTGCCGATCTGCCCAGCCCCGAGCAGCAATACACAGCCGTCAACACCATGGCGGACTTGTTCCTCATCGTCGAAAGCGTGAACGCGCAGAGCTTTTTCCAGGCCGGACGCAGCCTGTTCGTGGCGTCTTGCCTCTATGCCATCGAGACCGGAAAACCGACGATCGGTGAGGCGCTGCGGATCATGACCGGCGGCGGCAATAAAAAGGAATTCTACAAACGGGCCGCGATGCAGACTGCGAACTCGGTGGTGTCAGAGATTTTCCTGAGCATGGCCGACGAAGTGGACAAGATTCTCGATTCCTATGTCAGTGTGATCCGCGGGGCCGGATTGGAGCTTTGGCTCGATCCGGCGGTGGACCGGGCGACACAGGCAAGCGATTTCGATTTCGGGACGTTCCGACGAGAACCACAGTCGCTCTATATTGTCGTGCAGCCGGAGCACCTGAAAACACTTGCCCCCCTGATCCGGCTCCTGTTCGCCGATGCCATCGCATGTTTGCAGCGCGCGCATCCGGGACCGGACGAGCCGCATCCCGTCATGTTCCTGATGGATGAATTCGACCAGCTGGGCAAACAACCCCTGGTCTTGCAAAGCATCAAGACGATCCGCTCCTATGGCGGGCGGCTCTTTATTATTTCGCAGTCGATCCCCGGTCTTGAGGGCATCTACGGCGAAACCGACCGCCGCGCACTGCAGGCCGGTGCTGGTGTACAAATTTACATGACCCCCCAGGATGATCGCACCGCCGACGTGCTGTCCGCAGCCCTCGGCAAGCGCACGATCGTGGGCAAGACCAGATCACAGGCAACCGTGCGCAAACTCTCGGAAAGCGCAAATATCAGCCGTCGCTCGGAAGAACGGGCGCTGGTATCCCCCGCTGAATTGCTGCGTTTCCCGCTCGACAAGGTCCTTGTCCTGCCCGAGGGGCAATATCCCATCAAGGCGGATCACATCCGTTACTATGCGGACCGACATTTTGAGGAGATCGACAAAGCACGGCAGGGGCATGCCTTGCCCTATCCTCCTGCTGCTGCGCCAAACTCGAGCAGGCCGAAGAAAATCACCCTCGAGCAACCAGAACCCGCAGCACCCGCGGCGATCTCCATGGGCGACAAGGAATTCGAGACTGCGGTCCAGACCTATACAGGAGCACTACAGGGATACGCAGAGGCCGCTAGGGCACAGCCAAAGAAAACACGATCAGGTAGTCGGACGCGGCTTTCGGAAGCAAAGGCGAGGGGATGATCTAGAAATCGAACGTGGCTGTGCTGTTACCTCGCTCGGAGCAATTGCTATGCGCCAGCTACGAGACAGATACCAATCGCGCCTGTTTCGGGTCATAGACATAGCCCGAAATCGTCCCGTCCTTGATCCGTTCGACCGCATCCTTGATCGCGAATATTGGCACGAGGAACCACTCCCTCGGAATCACGGGTCGACCGAAGCGATCCATGATTTCGATCTCGAGTCGTGCGGGTTCGAAAATGCGATGGATCAGGTTCTCCAGCTTTGTCCGGTTGATGTTGTATAGTTCATAAGCTGCAACCACCTCCACATTCGCCATGAGAAACGTTGGCTGCAGATGCGCGCCAGCGATCCGCTTTTCAACGCTCATATTGGTGACGCCGATCTTGTGTACGAGGTCTCGATTTTCGGCGACAAGTGGATGATCGGATTTGCTGCGAAGCACATAAATCGTCCCGCTCGCCTCATCGCCATCGATTGTCTGATCCGAAAAAAGTGGCCCTGCCGATGGGTCTGTGATCCGGCGTCCGGCGTCGTCCTTGTTCAAGGCGCGCTGAAGCGAGCGCATCAGCATGTTGCTCTCGGTTCCGTTGTCGAAAATCACCCGCAGACGCGCGTCCGTGCGACCTTGCTCGTTGGTGATGGTCTCGCCCTTGTCGGCGACATAGGCTATCTGACCGCTGACGATGAAGAAGCGTCCCTTCTCGATCTCGGCCTTCATCTCGAATGGGCGGGTTTCGCGCAAGCCGCTACCCAGCTCTTTCTGGACCTGCTCGAACAAGGGTTTGAACGTCGCAAAATCCTCGCATTTCTCGCGGTTTGCGACTTCATCTGCCGCCTTTTTCTCGGCCGTCGACCGGACATGCTTTAATTCCGTGAGTGGTGATTTAGCGACCTCCACGCCCAGTTCGGCGAGAAGGGCATCGTCATCGAGGTCATCGGATTCCGACTCTAAGTGCGTAGGGGAGCCTGCGAGGAGTCCCTGCTCGTCCAGTGGGGCCAGGAGGTCGCGACACTCCTGCAATTGACGGATCTGGTCAAGACGCACCGCGTAGAGGCGTTCGAAGATATCGCGGTCCTCCCCGTGCTGGGGAGGCCGACCATGCTCCTCTGCGAATCGCAGGATTTCCTCGAAGCCTGCGATGATGCGCTCTTCGCGTGGTGTGCGGCTGAGCTGCTTCTTGACCTCGACCTCGACGCCGAGCTCAGCAAGAAGGGCGTCGTCTTCGTCGGTGAAACCCTTAGCCATTGGCAGCCTCCTGTTTCATGCGCGCGAGATAAGCCACGCCTTCGGCCATTTTCTTTTCCCAGGGGTCCGGCGATGTAATCGACGGCAGGCGGCCTCGCTCTTGCTTGAACTTGACGGCTCGCTTCGCAAGATCGCGCGCCTCATCCGGTGACAGCTGCACTTTCTTCGCTGAGATTACAGCCTGAACCTGCCGAAGGCTTTCTTCGCTCATCGTTTTGGCCAAGATCGAATAGGCTTCGCCGAACGGATTGATGCGATCGATCAGGTCGATATCGAGCTCTCGCACGTCCATTGCGAATTTCCGCACACCGTCGATCAAGGCGGTATTGCCGTTTGTTTCTGTGTCATCGCGGCTCGACAGCGCGATCTCTTTCGCCTTCTGGGTCAGATTCAGTGCGGCGACTGCATGTTGGCGAACTGCTTCCTGATCTTCGGCATCCAGCTCCGGGAACCTGGCGCCGACGATCTTGCCCATACGGACCTGCGTCAGTTCCTCCGGCACCAGCTCTTCGTCGAATAGGCCCCGTTCGATCGTGGTCTTGTCCTGGACGAAGGCGGTGATCACCTCGTTCAGGTCTTCTTGGCAGATGCGCTTGGCTTCCTTGCTCTTAGGCGGGGCCAGCCCCTTGATCTCGATCTGGAACTGCCCGCTGGCCTCGTTGAAACCGACGTTTTCCTTGGCGGGATCATAACCGCCTTCTCCATACTCAAACCCTTCGACAGGGCCACTTTTGGGGGTCTTGGGCGTGAAGTTGAAACGCGGAGCCAGCACCTGCTCCATCAAAAGGCTCGCGGCGATCGCCTTCAGCGTATCGTTTACCGCCTCGGTCACGGCCTCGGCTGCCGCGTCCGGCTCCGCGATCAGGTTGGTGAACCGCGCACGGGTCTTTCCCTCGGCGTCACGAGTGGCACGGCCAATGATCTGCACGATTTCCGTCAGGCTGGCGCGATAGCCGACCGTCAGGGCATGCTCACACCAGATCCAGTCGAACCCCTCTTTCGCCATCCCGAGGGCGATGATGATGTCGACATGGTCGCGGTTGTTCTTCTGCGCGGGGTCTTTCAACGCGGTGGAAACCTTGTCACGCTTGGACGACTCGTCGTCCACCAGATCGGCGATGCGCAGGACACGTCCCTCGGGCGCCCTGACCAGCTGAAAGCCTGTGATGGGATCCGCTCCCTGCCAATCGCCCAGGGCGTCAATGATATGCTCGACTTCGCGATGTTTGTCCTTGGTACTCTCGCGCGAGTTCACATTTGGGATGTGCAGGATCGTCTTCTCGGCCGGGTCCAGCACCTTGAGGATGTCGTCCGCATAGGATCCGGAATAGAAAAAATAGCCGATATCTAGCGTTTTCAGGTATTTATAGCCGTTCAACTGCTGATAGTAGGTATAGGTGAAAGTATCGAACTTCGCCTCATCTTCGGGCGACAGAACGGCTTCGGCATCGCCGCGGAAATAGGACCCAGTCATCGCAACCAGATGCACCTTGTCGCGCGCGACAAGGGCGCCCAGATGCGTGCCCAGCTTGTTATCAGGGTTGGCAGAGACGTGGTGAAATTCGTCTACCGCGATGAGCCGATCGTCAAACGCTTCAATCCCGAACTTGTCCACGGCGAAGCGGAAGGTCGCATGGGTGCAGACCAGAACTTTGTCGTCGCTCGCCAGGAACTTGCCGACAGCGCCCACTTTGCCATCATCCCCGCCGGGAGCGTTGCACAGGTTCCATTGCGGTTGCACGGTCCAGTCTGCCCAGAAGCCGTACTTGCTCAGCGGCTCGTCGTTGAAGCTGGACCCGATGGATTTTTCAGGCACCACGACGATGGCCTGACGCAGGCCTTGATTGTGCAGCTTGTCGAGTGCGATGAACATGAGCGCGCGGCTTTTGCCAGATGCCGGCGGCGACTTGATCAGCAGGTATTGCTCGCCCCGCTTCTCATAGGCACCCTCTTGCATTTCGCGCATGCCAAGCTCGTTCGATTTCGTCGAGCTTCCATTGGCAGCGTAATTGACAGAGACGGAAGGAACCTGCTTTGTCATGATGCTTTCCTTCTGAGGGGCGCGGAATCATTCGCTTTTCGGCAGGCAATCAAAACCCGATCAAGTAGCCATACCGCACCCTGTCTATCGTAACGGTATGATTTATATGTATTTTCCAATTTATGCCCTCCAGCCCACATACGCACAATCAAAACCCGATCAAATGTTGTCCCTGTCACGCCCATGAGGGGACATAGCCAGCACGAGGGCGTTCAGCATCAGCTGGACGGATCAGATCAGCATCCAGCGTTGCGCGAATAACCCGTGACGCCTGCGCAGCGTTCTGGTCGTCGATGCCAAGCCGCTCACGAAGTGTCGCGTTCGTCATCTTCTGACCGCCTACGTATTTGAGCGCGGCGTGTTGGTAACACGCTCGCACGGCTTCTTCCGGTGTCATGTCCGCAAAGCGGCGTGGTGCAAACAGAACCACACGCACAGCGTCACCCTCCATACGAAAATCCGGTGGGGGCAACTGGTGGAGCTCAACCGCCGAGATCACCTTGTCGATGCCGGTGCCTTGTTCTTCGCAAAGTTTCATGCGCCGCATCAACGACGCAAGGGCTTCATTTCGTGAACGCGGCGGTGAGTCCAAAAACCGGTCGGGGCTAACTAAGGGGGCACCTGGATTCGTGATCTCCATTCGATCACTGAACAACTCGATGAGTGGTCCTGCGCCGGTGATCGTCATGTCCTGGTGGATCAATGCGTTGGCAATCAATTCGCGGATCGCTATCGACGGATAAAGCGGACGCTCCTCGCGGAATGCTTTTCCGATCAGCTCGTTGCGAGGCAGAAGGCCGTCGATGTAATCCACCAGCCCCTGAAATCCCGCTGCATAGCCGCGCTGGCCATCTTGGCGGTGACTGACGTCATCGGCACGTCCGGTACCGGCATAGGCCACGAAGCGGACGCCTTTACGCTCCACAGAGGGGCCGAAATCGGCAAGTTTTTTGGCATATAGGATTGCACCCAGATTGGTGATGTTCCAACGGTCGCTTACATCTTTCTGGATCAGGCGATCCGCCAATAGCTTGTCGAAGATCCCCTGCCTGTTATCTGGCAAGGGCTGGCTCGTGAGGTCGAAGTAGTTGGCGTAATTCAGCCGCTCAAGAACGTCGTCGCCAGTCAGGAACTGCGCCGCTACCCCTGTCTCCCAAGCGTAGGGTTGCAACTTGGCCCAGAGGGCGCGCAGGCGTTCCGGATGGTCGGACAGGCGCGGCGTGGCGCTGCCGATGCGTAAATAGGCTGTGCGGTCGAATTCTACCGGGGCGGTTGCGGCGGCAGGGATGGTCAGCAAGATCAGGCCCCCCCCATCGTGATCGACCTCTTCGAAACGGAACTCGATGCTTGGCGATAGGTGGTTCGCAATCCACAATTCCAGCGGCTGCCCCTTTTCCTTCTTCGCCGTAGGCTCAAAAACCGTGCCGACAGCCGCATGATCACGGTCTCGCACCCCCCAGACCACATAGGCGAAATGCTGATCGGCGAGACGTGCGGCGTTGGACAAGGCCGAGATCAGCTTGCCGATCAACGGTCCGTCGGCATTGTTCTCCTTGAACTCGATCCAGGTGGTTTCCGCTGGTTTAGCGCGTAGATCGTCCACCAGTTTGCGGGTGCGTTCCGCGCTCATCACTGGGTCAAGCGTCATCGTGTGTTCACTTTCTGACCCATCACGACCGACCTGCTCTTCTCATAGGTGTGTTCCTCAGTCGCGTGCATACCCTGCTCGTTCCAAGTGGTCGAGCTGCCGTTCGCGGCGTATTTGACGGAGACGGAGGGGGCACCTTTGGTCATTGCGAAATCCTGTACTCGTTCAAATAGCTGATGGCCCAGGTGGGTGGACTCGGCCAACTGCGAAAGCCCTTCTGGTGCCAGGTCACGCTATTCGCGCCAATCTTGTCGTTTGCTTCCATGAAGCCGACGAGGGCATCGTGATCATAGAGATATAAATCGCCGTCATGAAGAAAGGCGATGTGAATGCCCTTGCCCGTGTATTTCCGATTGATGACGAGCCGCCCCTTGAGTTGAACCTTCAGGAAAGTCTCACCATCGAAATGCACGGCGATGAAATCCGCGCCCTGCCAGTCATCGGTCAGGCGGATGCTGTTAAAGCCGAAATCGGCCAGTCGCCCGGCGACCTTCTGGAAGTTGTAGTTCTCTTTCTGCCGCGAGTTTAAATCGGCATAGGCGACGCGCTGGAGCTTCATGCGCTCACCTTCGTCGTCATCTTCGTATACATATCGAACAGCCTTTCCAGCCGTTCAGTGTCGTTGCGGAAGCGGCGGCCGATGTAAATGCGTTCCAGCACCTCGTCGTTGTGGTCATGGGCGGCGCGGAGGTTGGCGGGCATTTTTTCAGGGTCGTAGAGGTCGGCGATGGTGGCGGGGAAATGCGACTCGCGGGCCAAAAGGATGTCCTCCGCCGCCGATGTCAGGTTGGCGCGGTTTTTTTCGGTCAGTTTCGGGACGGGGAAAGTGTTGTAGCAGATAGCAGACGAATATCTAATGTCCGTCTTAAGGCGCCCAGCCAAAACCTTGATCCACGCCATATGTAGTTGGCTCAGAAGGATTGCTAAGTGCCAAATTGGCGCATCATATATCGCCTGTGCTGAATCAGACACTATTGTATCAGATGAAAGAAGCCCAAATGGAATGTAGGGCCTGTTTTCCGAAGATACGCGCGGAACGATAATTACTCTTTCGTTCGCTGTGTGGGTGTATCGAAACTTGTGTGGGCGCTTAGAGAGGGTTTTTGCAACTTGACCGCCCATCTGTCGCACTGCGGAAACGGCGTCAAATCTCTTCTTAAGTTCTGGTATTTTTGCGGCTTCAACTACATCAGTATCCGCCACCCAAATGCAGTATCTTTGCTCTCCACTGATATAATCCTTAGAGCCATATATCTTTTTTATGAATCTACGGGCTTCCGGATAAGCATTGATGAGTTTTGCGCGCCCTGCCTTGTCAATAATGAGGTTCCCGCCATCATATGGGCTATTTCCTGTCAACATTGGTGTAAGCCCTGAAATTGAGGTCAGAGATTGCATCACCACTTGCTCAGTATTTGGTATCAGATAAGGCCCGATACTCTCTACACGTTGAGCCAAATCATTCTCGAAGAGAGTTTTTGGCAAGTTTGATCTTTGTTGAAGGCCGAGAATCGAACAGATCACCGCAGCGTTGTTTGTTGCATTATTACTCCATCTTATGCTCTTATGAGCAAAACCTATCTCGACTCCTTTTGAGAAAACGATGGGCCAAAGTTGATGGACTTGTGCTCCTTGATTTAGAGAATTGGTTGTAACAAAGGCTGCTTTGCAAGGCTGGATATTGATAAATTTCACTGCTTTAATTATCCAGCCTGAAACATAATCCAACTCGCCGATTTTCCCTTTAGTGTCAAATACAGCAGTCAGTTCAGCTTTTTGTTCAGTTGTCTGACCTTTGCCTCCAAGGTACGGCGGGTTCCCGCAGATATAGGTCTCGCCCCCCTCGTTCGCGAAGTCGATCTGCGCTTGATCCAGCGGGGACATGAACAGGTCGTCGGCCTGAAACTTCACCCCCGTCCCCGTGGGCGGGCAGACCGACAGCCAATCCAGCCGCAGGGCGTTGCCGCAGGTGATCCAGTTCTGCGCGTCCAGCGGCAGGAATTCAGCCAGCGCCTCTTTCTGGCCGCGATAGGTCACGTCGCATTGGTATTCCGCGATGATCAGCGCCAGCCGCGCGATCTCGGCCGAAAAATCCCGCAGCTCAATCCCGCGATAGTTGGTCAGGGGAATGTCGGTGCGCCGCTGCGGCTCGCCGCGCCGTTTGTTGATCTTATACTCCAGCGCGCGCATTTCCTTGTAGGCGATGACAAGGAAGTTGCCCGACCCGCAGGCGGGATCAAAGACGCGGATCTTGGCCATGCGTGCGCGCAGATTGGCCAGCTTGCGCGCGTTGTCGCCCGCCGCCTCCAGCTCGGCGCGCAGGTCATCGAGGAAGAGCGGGTTCAGCACCTTCAGGATGTTCGGTACCGAGGTATAGTGCATGCCAAGTACCGAGCGTTCCTCTTCATCCGCGACGGCCTGGATCATCGACCCAAAAATGTCGGGGTTGATCTGCGTCCAGTCGAGGCTGCCGATATGGGACAGATACCGCTGCGCTATCTTGGAAAAGCGCGGCACATCTGTGCTGCCCGAGAACAACCCGCCGTTCACATAGGGGAAGGTGTCGGCCCAACGGGACAGCTTGACCTCGACGCGTTTGGCGATGGGCGTGTTCATCGCGCGGAAAATCTCGCCGATGATCTGATGGGTGTTCGACCCGTCGCGGTTGGCCATCTGGTCGATGGTGGCGGTGAACAGATTGTCGCTGACGAAAATGTCGGTATCTTCGGCGAAGAAGCAGAAGATGAGCCGCGCCATAAAGTGGTTCATGTCATGGCGTTTTTCCGCGCTGCCCCAGTCGGGGTTGTCCTTGATCAGCTCGACATAGAGCCGGTTGAGGCGGCTGGTCGCGCGGATGTCGAAGGCGCTTTCGCGGATCTGTTTGACGGTGGAGATGCCAGCGAGCGGCAGGAAGAAGCCGAAGTGATCGGGGAAATCGGTGTAACGACAGGCGATGGTTTCGCCAGTGGTGATGTCCTCGGCCTCGAGGTCGATGCCATCGGTGGCGAGGATGAACTTCGCCTTGGCGCGGGTGGTGGCGGGGCTATTGCGCAGCGCGCTAAGCTTTGCCGCGATTTCGCCCGGCGCGCAGGTCGTAAGGTGGATGTTATTGGTCTGCAGGACGCCGCTGATGTCGGACTTGTTCGACGCGCCGGTGCGAAGCCGCTTGATGGTGGTGTCCTTGTTTCCGAAGGCCATGAGGAAGGCATAGGGGAACTCGGCCGCCTCAAAAGGCTGCTCGGCAAGTTCGGAAACGGCTTGTTCGATTTCAACGGCGTTCATGTGGCTGTCCAAGGGTTGATCAGGTCGATTTCGCAGCCTTCGAAATCAGGCGTGTTGCGGGTGGCGACGGTAGCCCCGCGGGTGTGGGCAATTGATGCAATCTGGCAATCGGCCTGGGCGATCGGTCGCCCGGCGGCACGGCGTGCAGCGACGATGGTGGCATAGGACTGAGCCGCGTCACTGTCGAAGGGCAGAATGCGACCAGCGAGATCCTCACGCAGGATACGATCCACTGCCTCAACCAGCGCTGCGCGACGCTTGCCATTTCCCATGATCGCGAGGCCGTAGCGCAGTTCCGCCTCCGATATCGAGGTCAGGTAGATGGACAACCCGTCCCGGGCGGACAGCCATTGTTCGACCTTCGGTTCCGGGGCTGGGCGTAAGAGCTCGGAGATGACATTCGTGTCGAGGATGATCACGCGTCAGGCCCGGTCGAATGCGGGCGGTTCACGCATGACCTCTCGCTGCGGAAGGTCCAGATCCACACCGCCGAGGGGTGCGACCCGCGCACGGATCGCTGCTGCAAGATCGTGGGTGGGCTTCGCTTTGCCCACGACATGGCGCAGTATCTCGCGCGCTTCCTCTTCCATCGAACGGCCATGCTCGGCCGCACGGATGCGAAGGCGCCGCTTAACATCATCGTCAAGGTTTCGGATGGTAATGCTTGCCATGATATCCTCCTGACAGGATTGTAATCATCGCAATCAATGAGATCAAGCGCAAACGCAGTCATGTTGAGGCAAGACGGGGGATTACCCGCTGCTAATCGTCTCTTCGTCTCGCTTTTTGCGCGGCACCAGTAGCTAGTGCATGTGTTCGTCCCTCCTCAAAGGTGGCGATCTCCCAGAGCGCGGGATCAAGTGCAAGAAAACGCTCTTCATGATTGGAAGCCGCATCGCTATCGCCAAGGGCGAAAAGGCAATTGGCCAGCGTGGCGTGTATCCATTTCATGTCACTGCGCTCAACCGAGGCAGGGTCGTTTAAGACGCGCTCGAGGTTGGCAACGATATTTTCGCGCGTTTTACGTGCGCTCATCCGGTCGAATAGCGCTTCTTCTGGATCAGACTGAAGTTCTCCCCGCATATCGTAGCAAGTTGCTAAGTTCTCACCGTTGTAGTAGTCGCCTCGCACTTCAAACCCCCGACGATAATGACGGATCGCCATATCTAACTGTTCGGGTTGGTTGGTCGCTAACCACAGCCGCTTATACATAGCACCCGTGATTCCACGTGTTTCTGGATCATTTGACTGTTCTGGATCTAGCGCAGAAATTATTTTGATTCCCTCGATTAGTGCGGAGACCTGATCTGGTTGCGCCGCCTTGTAAATTGTTAGCGCCAGTTGCTGTACTATGAAGGGATCGTTGGGCTTGAGTAAGTTGGCAGCCTGGAAAGCCGCCGCAGCTCCTACGTGATTGCTTTCCTTGTTTAACTTCTCGGCTTGGCGAATTAGGTCTGCTAGTCGTTTTTGTTCAGCTTCCATCTCATCGACCAACTCGTCAAATTCTTCCTCGGTGAGCATTGGGCGCCGCAATCGCGGAAGAAAAGCATAAACGGGGCTGTCGGGTTTACCCGAGGCTAGTGCAGCTTCTATGAGAACCCGAAGCTCACGTGCGGCACGGCCAGCTTCTCGCGCGCCAATATCCTCTCCAAGGTGCCGGTAATGGAAAGTGCTGATGTGGTCGAGGTCAAAATAAAGGCGACCCGCATCCTCCTTCATAACAATAGTTGAATTCGGGCAAAGCGCGTGCCGGACGCCGAGTTCGTAGATGGCATTGGGATTTCCGGTTGAGATGTCTGCGACTACAAGGTCTGATCTCAACAGCATTTCATACATTTCGAGGTCAATGACCCCCGAATGGGTCACTTCGTCGGCCCTGATGCAACGGAGACCAGCGTCTTCCACTGCGGGGCGTATGATTGCCTCATATGTCGCATCTAGGTCGAGCGTACGACCGCTTTCATAGTCGGTCTTCTTTCCAAACCCCATGACAACAAAACACACTTTACGTTCGTCAGACATTTTCACCTCTTTGGGACTGTGTCGTTTGTCCCTGTGTGCCGTTCAGGCGGCACTATGCCAAAAGCGCCATCGATATGATCGCGCGCATCAATGCCGTAGATGCGCACAGTCACAGCTGCCGCTTGGATATGCATGGAATTTTGGGCACGTACCGAAGTGGCAGCAGCACTTGCGTCCCGATAGGCTGCTATCGCATCTTCAAACTGCCCCAATACTAGCAGGGCCTCGCCGCGTGTCGCTATCCCCCAAGGGCTGGGTGAAGCCAACTCCACGTGCTCAAGCGCCAGGCGTGCTGCCTCGAGCGCTGCCTGTGGGATTGGATCATGATCGGCGCTTAATGCTAGATGCAAGAATGCGACGTTAATTCCCTGATAATAGGCTTGGGCGAAATTCCCCGCCGCAATCGCGGCAGCTCGGCTCTCAGTGTAAAGCAACAATGCCCGCTCAAAATCCGTCTGGCGACGCTCGAGCAGCCATCGCCGCTTCAACCGACCAGCGAGAACCCCGCGCGGATCCAGTTGATCCCGACCGTCCGCCCAAGTCTCGATAACATCGAGGGCTGCTTGTGATCGTCCGAGGCTTTCAAGGGCGAGCGACAAGGTGACCACGGCATTGCCGTCGAGTTCAGCAACTCTGGGCTCGAGTAGGTCGACTGCGCGCTGGAACTCCCGGCGCTCGACGGCGAGCCGTGCCGTATCGGTTACTGCATGCGGAGGAGCATCGCCGCGCAGCAACCGCCTCAGAATATCGTAAGCCAAGTCGTTACGCGTGGCAGGGCGGACGATCTCGAGGTGGTTCCCCGGGATTGCTGCCTGCTGGCTAATTGGGAACGGATCGAGCGACGACATCGGCGGAACGAAGGCATCAACCTCGCCAGCAACCGAAGTAAACGCGAACGGACTCTTGTCTCCGAATTCCCGCGTCCAGTCAGAACGTAGCTGGGAGATAAACGCTCCCCCGCTATCCATGTCGCGAAGCTGAAATTTGAGCAGTCGTGCGAGGCCAGCCTTTACTAGGCCCGCGCTCGGCGTCCCAAATATGACAAGGTGTGACAGGCGGCCGTCAAAACATGCCGAATCTAGCACTGCGCGCTGTGCGACAAGGCCGCCCATGCTGTGGGCAACGAGTGCAATGCAATCATATCCCGCTAAAGCGCGCGAGGTCAGTTTGGTCGCAAGGCTGCGCGCGCATAGCCGGATGCCGGGATCTGCTTCCCACAACGGAAAGTCGAGCGACAGCCGTGACGGATATCCAAGGCTGAACGCGTCCCAATCAGAAAAGTCAGGGTCATCAACGAACAATCTGGAAAAGTCCGTCCACGTTCCGTTGGCTGTGCCAGAAAAGCCATGTAAGAAGATAAGGGCGGTTCGGCTGCCATTGTTGCGCAGCTCCAGAGTATTCGGATTGGGTACTGAACTGCCCTTTCTTGAGAACAAGCCTACTAGGCGCCTCAACCCTATCATCGGGTGTGGTCCATGGTAAGAATCTCGATGACTTTGAGACCTTCGGCCCCGGCGTGTTCAGCCAGATCAGCCGTAAAGTCGTCTTCTGCGCGCGCAGTCCCATTCCACACTACAATGGCGAATTTCTCACGGGCATTTGCCCCTGATACGCGTGACACGATCTCATGATTGGCCTCCAAGAACCCTTCCTGGTCTGTTCTTTCATAGCCAAGCTCGATAAGATCCGATTGTGCGCGAGCCCGAGCTATCACTTTATCGAAGCGTGGCCCCCAATCGCCAGGACGGTCGGTGACTGACACTTCGCGAAACTCGGCCACCGGAAACGGCAGAATGATTGTGGCGGGTATGGCTAGCGCTTCGCAAGCCTCGAGTGCTAAAATATCGGCACCACACGCAGCTGCACACACAAGTCGAGCAATTTTTCGCTCCATCAGCGCGGCTGCAATTGCCTCTCCTACCGCAGGTGCACGATGTAGTGGAAAACTCGGCGTTTCGCGACCGACAGGGTCGATCCGGCGACCGGCGAGACATGCAATCGCCGCAATAGTCATTTGATCTCTGGTGCCAGTTTGGACCAAGGGACCATCTTGATTCCGTTTTTTGTTAACCAGCTCGGCTGGCGTCCAGTAAAGCGGTCGCCTGCGTGAACGGCGACCACCTTTTTCCCCAACTCGAGGCTCTTTTGTACTTCCCAACCGACCCAACGGCTTTCTGCTGTTTTGTCTGAGACATAGACAACCGTCACAGAGGAACGGTTGATCCGTTCGGTAATCTTCTGGCGAATGTACTCGGCGCGTTCGCTGTTATAGGGGGCACGCACCGAGTGGTCATTGAACTCAATGTCGCTGTTCTCGTTTTTTGCCTGGGCGCGCAACAGATTGACCTCGTTAATGTCTTCCGTTGCAAAACTTATGAAGACATTCCGCTTCCCGCTGGTAAGAGCCTCGCGCGCCTTTTGCTCCAGGGCGCTAATGTTACCCAACTGGTTCCAGCCGCCGCCGCCGCCACCGCCCATGTTATGCCTCCCCAAAGTTAAATTCATTGCAAGCGATACATGCGCCGCATGCCTCGTCATTGCCTAAGTGACAGGAATAAGTTCCGACGATACCTTTTTCCTGCGCTAGCGCAACGACGTCAATTTTATGAAATTCTGCTAGTGGAGCGATTACGCGAATCTTTCTCCCCATGCTTACTGAAAGCAATGCTTCTACTTGTACTAGGAAGGCGTTGGTCTGGTCGGGAAAGAGGCTGGCATCTTCGTGCAGCAAACCAATGGAAACGGCATCAGCACCACGCTGTATGGCGTAAGACGATGCCAACAGAAGAAATAACAGGTTGCGCCCAGGGGTGAAGGCATCCTCTAACACCCGCAGAGACGGATCTGTCAAACCTGAGCGGATCAAGCCCCCAAAACCACCAAGTTCGGCCACCTTTGGTTCTGGCAATCCCAGTCGGGCGAGAACGGCACGACAAGCGGCAAGCTCCTTGTCCTTTGATCGCTGCCCATAGTCGACGAACAATGGGTATTGTTCCAGCCCTTCCTCGCGGGCAAGTACGGTAACCAGCGTGGAATCCAGGCCCCCTGATACCAGTGTGACGATGCTCATTGCGCGTACCTCTTTTGTTGCTTGGCGATGCGCATCACAATCCAGATTGCCCAGTCGAGTATGCCCACCGGACATTTCAGATCTTCCGCGTGAACGCGCAGGACGTCCTCAAGCGGTAAATAGTGCTTGAGTGAGTTTACTGCGCTGCCTCCCTTCGAATGAAGACCGGTCAGCGACATATAGTCGAGGACGTGCCGATCGATTATCGCCAGGTCATATGTGAGCGCGACATTGCGCAAGAACATGCTTGCTTGCTTTGGGCCAATGCCGTGTGCGTTGTCCACGAGCCATCTACGCGCCTGGTTCGCTGTTGCGAACCCTGTAAGAAGGGTCGAGAGACTATCCGTGTTGCTCAATACACTGGAATGAATGCGTTCAAGTTGGACAGCTCTGACTAATGGGAAGCGGTAGAGCCGCTCGCGGCCACCTACCTTCAAGGGTGTACGCAGTATGCCGTGGATCGCGTTTCCGACATCGCCGCAGTGATGACTGCGATACAGTACTCCTGATTTATCGATCGCGTCGGCTGCGGCAGTCGCCAAAGCATAAGGCACCTGACTACTCAACACACAGGCCGACAATTCCCACCACAACGCACGTTCGTCTGCAGTATTCCTACATTGGGAGACTCGGTTTTCGATGTCGGGACAGATGCTCGCCACTGCGGACTGCAATTGCCGGCCTTCGTAGCTCATGCCTTAAATACCTCCGGGTTAAGACGGAGAAGCATCTCGGTAGCTGCCTTGCCTAGCCGACTAGTCACGAAGCTTTCTAATCGATCTTCTCTCGCCATTTCCCGTAACCTCACATTGAAGCGCATGAAATAGTCGATGTTGTGGAAGGCGACTTTTCCAGCGAAATCGACGTCTGGGTCGTCAAGCGCTTGACTTGCAATCGCCAAGTCCGCGAAACGCGTCTGGTCGGTGAATAGGTCAAAATGTTGAAAATGATTCAATCTGTCCGTTTCGTGGTCAACAACAGTGCGGCACCACTCGAGACCATCAAAGCAGTCAGCACCAGCAGATGCCAATATTCCCACTGTCCATGGATTGCCGGTACCGAGTAAGTGAATAGGTTGATAGAAGGATAACTGGTCGAGTTCACGGCGTACTTCCCGCATTGTGGCGACGCGCTGGCTGACACCAGCGCCAAGTTCGCGTTCTGGAATTCCGATCATCGGCGGATGGAGCGCTTCGGCCACTAGTCGTGTAACCTTTGGTATCATCTCAGCTTTGTAACCTCCGGAATTCAAGCGTGGCACGTGGATGACCGGCATTACCGGAGCATCTGTCAGCGCTTGATCGCGCCTGGCGTTCTCGATGATGTTATCGGCCAAGCGCGAAGGTTTACTGGGCAGTCTAGTTTTAGTTTTGTCGAAGCAGAACGCCCAGTCGAACGGGACGGCGCCAAGAACCTCTTCGAAATCACTCCTTGTCCAGCGCTTTGCTGTAAGCCTGCTCGCCTCATAATTCCCAGAATCCAACAGTATGAATCCTCCGGTGTCTTTATATTCATTGAGCGCATTGATGAGCGCATCTGGTTTGCGCCGCTTGACGAGGTCCCAAGCAGAGACAAGCAGTGTTGGCGCTCGCGCTAACGCAAGCGCCTTGACAGCACCATGAGGAACGAGCTGTGTTTCAAACGACGAGACTGAAAGGAACACACTGGGTAGTGGAAGACGTCCGTTTGCAATATCAGCAGGTCGCTTCGCGCGCTTGGTAGGCGGCAGGATTGCCGTCAAGCGATCAAATAGCCGCGAAAAGGCGGCGTGATCCTCCTGCCCTTCCCAAGAGGAGAGATCAGTCGTAGCGTACCCACCAAACCCGTACGCTGGGCCACTTCCATCGAGACTCGCGCAAATGATCGGCACTTCATGCTCCTGAGCGAGCCGAACTTCGTCAATCACAGTATCTTTTGTTCGCGATGTTTCCGACCAAAGCACAAGGGCGCATCTCGTGGCCGGAAGCTCCTTGTGAATATCATCTACAAAGCGTTGCTTAACGAGCCTATCCCACCACACTATCCAGCGTTGAGACAATAACTTGACCAATTCTTCGGTGCGGCCTTCGTCTTGGCGCCCGTAAATAATATAAATATCCGCCAAACTAATCTCCGTACCTATCCACTGGCAGTAAAACGCCAGACAAAGGATAGGTGCAAGCTTAACCTCAGATTGTTTTTGGTCTCGAGACAGCCCAGGCCACCTGGTAAAGAGCACTCGTGAAATCTCTGTTCACAGTGACCTTCTGGTGTAGGCTTTCAAGATCTACGGAATGCGCTTCATCGAGCATGATTACTGACTGACCGGAAATAGAATGTGCTCCAGCATCAGCGATGCAATCGCGGGAAAGGCCATCGGCAAGCACGAACAACGCGACATGTCGTTTTTCAATGGGAGGCGTACGGACATGCGCGGCATCGATGCCCAGCTCCCTCAAGCGGTGAAGCGTCTCTTCAAGCACGTATTTATGTCCCAATGTATCGGACGCTGCCAAGACTGCAACGGAGCCTTGCGGCGTACCACCAACTGGTTCTGATATTGGATTGAGCCGCTCCGTCGGAAAATCTCGATGCTGCACATAATATGCTACGGCGAGCGACGCCTGTTGCGCCGCTGTCGTTGCATCCTCGCCTGCAAGTCCCCAATAATGCGCGAAGGTCGCAGAGAACACGTCACCGGTGCCGATTTTGAAGACGCTTGAAGAGCGAAACGCTGGCACGAACGATGTCTGCTTGCCGCTTTCGACGACAATCGCTCCACGCACGCCTTGCTTAACTATGACGACCGAGGCGTGGCCTGCGTTGACCAGACCGTGCGCGGCATCATCGATGTTGGTGATGCCGGTTCCGCTGATGAGCTCCTGGGCATTTAGGACGAGCGTGATCTCGTCTGCATCTGAGCCATTCTCCCTAAAGTGGACAGGGCCGCACCTGCCTTGGGGATCAAAGATCGCACGCCTTGCGCGCACCACGGCATCACCCTCGACCAAGCCAAACCTTAATACCGTCTCGGCATCTACATAGAACACGGATTCTTGCACTATGTCGCGCGGCTCAAGGTGGGGGGTGGAGAGGGGGTGGAAGTAAGCAAACGCTATCGGCGATTTTCGAAGCCTGAGTTCCAACGCGATCCCGCTGTCCCGATACGGCTCTAAGGCGTTCGACTGGTCATTTTCGAAATAACTGTGAAGGGTTACTTGGTCACCAAGAGCGGCTAGCGTCTGGGCCGCGCGTCCACCTGAGCCGAGCAAGGTGTTCCACGCCGGGTGAAGGCAAATTTCCCGATAAAGTCCTCCAGCTATGTGCATTTGAACGCACCACCCTGTCACTTGTAGCCGAGCCGTTGATACACCTGTTTTTTATAGTGCCAATTGTTCTTGGTCTCCATCCTCCAGTTGGTGAGAGCATGTGCCACAATTTTTGGAGAGAATGGAACAAATATACCTCCAATACCCTTGATAATAGGCGGGCATGTAGCCTCTTCCATGTCGCGCGATCCATTGAGATTGATGCCAATGATGCGGCACCTCTTCTCCAAAGCGACCTCCATTTCCCAGCGTACGTACTTATGCTTAGATCTGGTGTCCTGTCCAATAAGGACGGCGAACGTGCCTGCTAAATCGATCCGCTCGCGGCACTTGCGCTTGATGTATGCCTCGTTCTCCGAATTGACCTCTTGTGCAAGCTGGCAGTTGGCGAAGTTGAAGTCGATGCTTTCGTTTTTCTTCCATGCGAGCATCAAGCGATAGTAATGAATGTCAGAGCTACTGAACCCGACGAAAGTACGTGGAAGCCCCATCTCGCCACCTCCCAATAATTGGTCACTAGTCTCCGGATATAACTGTACCACCAACTAATAGGAAGTCACGGAGCCCCTGGTGTCCGGCTTGACGGTCTTGTCACCGAAATTGCTCTGCCAGGGAACGAACGGCACCGTTGGGTAGATCCTTGTTTCATCATTTTGGCCGCCGGTTGGTCACGGTACACCAATTTTCTTTCGTTCGCACCCATCAAACGCAGATCAGCTGATCAAACCTAGCTTGTCAGCTATCCGGTAACCACACCTGTACGACCCCCCGCCGCCCGCCCTTCCGCCCGAGCTGTACCACGACGTCGATGCTGGAGGCGGCATAGCTCCTTACCTCTTCGAAGCTCATATTGATGCCCACCGACATGACCATGAGGGCAAGGCGGTCGAGCGCCTTCTGCGCGGTATCGGCGTGAATTGTGGTGAAAGAGCCGGAATGGCCGGTGTTGATCGCGTCGAGGAAGGTCTTGCACTCATCGCCGCGCAATTCGCCAAGAATGATCCGGTCAGGACGCATGCGCAAAGAGGTCTCCAACAATTTGGCCGCTGTGCGTTCACTTGAGGGGATACGGTCCGCCTTGAGCATCGCGCGATTGGGCTGCGGAGGAAAGAGCTCGAATGCGTCCTCGATGGTCACGATACGTTCCGTCTCGGTCACCAGCGCGAGAAGTGCCCGGGCAAAAGTCGTTTTGCCCGTGGACGTCCCGCCGCTGATCATGATGTTCAACCGCTCGTCGATGCAGAGTTTCATGGCGGCTCGAATATCCCCCGCCTCGGTCAGTGCGATCACCCGTTCGGCTTTTGCCTGTCGTTCGGCGTCCAAATCCACCAGTGCACCGTGTAACAGACCGATGTCGCCCAGGGTGAGTTGGTCTTCACTATAGCGGCGCAAGGTGATCGAGGGCCCGCCATCCACGACCGGTGGATAGACGACCTGTGCCCGGATCGGCTTGCCATTCATCTCAATCTTGCCGGAGACGAGCGGCTTTTTCTCGCTGATCTGTCCGTGAGTTGCGCTGGCAATGGATGTTGCAAGGTCCCGAGCTTGGGCAGGGGAGTAAAATACGCCCTCGAGGCCGACCATATGCTCAGCCCCCCGGGTTTCTACCCAGACCTTTCCATCGGGATTAATGGCTATTTCGACCACGCAGGGATCGGAGAGCGGTGCAGCCAGAGGTTTTAAATAGGTCGAAAGAAAACTGGTTTTTTCTGCCGCCTGGTTCATGGCTGGCAGCCTGTGCGTTTCAGGTTTGTGTTGCTTTGAGACACGCTGCCTCTCCCTTCGGTCGAACGCGTGTTTCGACACATGATTATTTTGTCGAACCTGAAACGCACTTAATAGAACTCGAGATCACGGTCGACGATCACACTGATCGCAGCACCAGGCTGGACCGAGATAACCGGAGGCAGGGCGGCATATTCGCCGATCACCGCATCGGTGGCCTGCGAAAAACTGCCCGCGACATCCTCGGCAATTTCTGATCCGGTCTCGGAGCTGGCCTCGGATGCGGCGATTGCCGGTCCTGCGCCGATGATCGAGAGCAATGCAGCTGTGCCAAAGCGCAGCCCAAAGCGGGAGTTCACGGAGCCCGTCACGCCCGACCGGCCCTGATCGTCCGCGCCAAATGCGGCGAGCTGAACCGATTGCCCCTCGGGTGTGACGATGCGTGACCAGCCAACCAGAATGCGGGCCTGGCCCAAAGAGACATTCGAATTGTAGGTCCCGAAGAGGCGGGAGCCTTCGGGAATGAGAACGCGGGACTGATCGAAACTCCAGACCGGGTAGTTCACGATGGCCGTAATCTGTCCGGGCAATGTGGATTCGATGGCGGTTTCCAGTGACGCTTGAATGAGCGTGCCCTGCAGAACCGTATTGGAAGGATTGGCGATAACCTCCGCTGTCGCGACTTGAACGGGCTGGGCACCGTCCAACACGAAGGCGCGCGCGGCTGCATCTCCGACCGCAGGTCCCCTCTCGGGGTCGGATGCCGGACTGCCCGTCTGGCCGCCCGCATCAAAGATCACCCCTTCGGACCGGATTTGTGTATTGCGCAGCGCCGCCGCCTCGGCACGCCGACGGCCCAGTTCAGCCCGTCGCGCGGCTTCCTCGGCAGCGAGTTGATCCCGCTCGGTTTGCGCGCGTAGAGCATCATTCATACCGTCATCGATCTGCTGTTGCAGGGCGTCGTTCTGGCGCTGCAGTCCGAGCATTTGCTCCATCAACTGCTCCATCCGGCCTTCGGCAACACGTGCGCGTGCGGCAACCTGCGTCGCGATACGCTTTTGCGCTTCAAGATCGGCTTCTGCCAGTCGGGTGTCCATCTCGCTTTGCATCTGGGCGATGAGCGCCGTGTTCTGTTCCTGGACCGAGCGCAGCGCTTCGGCCAACTCGGCGGAATTGTCGGGGGCAGGGGCCTCGGCCAGTCTTGCCAACTGGGCTTGTAGGGCGACCACGTCGCTCGCAAGCTTGGCGTTCTGCTCCTCGAGCGCCAGGCGCTGTGCCGCGAGTTCATCCTCGATTGGACCGGGATCGAACCTCGGCTCCGATCTTTGTTCGGTCGGTTCAGCGTCTGCTGTCATGCGGCCGAACCCGTCACCGTCGACCTGATCCTGAAAGTCGTCGGCTTTCGATGTTTCAACGGCAGAAGTGATGCCGCTGCCTTGCACAAGCGGGTAGGCAATGATGGCGGTCCCTGCCAGAAGCAATGCACCCAAACCAAGCCTGAGCCCGAGAGATGCGCGCCGCTTGGGCGCGAAGCTGTATTCCTTTTCCCCTGTTTTCTCGTCGCTCATGATCAGAACTCCCGTCCACGCAGGGCGGCCACGGCAGCAGCCTCGGTCGTGAACCCACCAGTCTCACGGGTAATGCAGATATGATCGTCGCCCATGCGGATCGTGTAGGCGTCCCGCACGACCGCACCTTGCGTCTGGCTGTTCTGGGTGATCTCGTAGCCTTGGGCGTTCAAGCCGAAGATCGAGGGCCGCACGCCGGGCCGAAATTCAAAGAAGGTCGAGCGCCCATCATTCCAGACCCGCACCGGGCGGATCGCACCGCTGCCCGCGAACTGATAGCCAGTATCTCGGCCTCCAGCCGCAAGCTGGCGCCCGGCGGGCCGCTCGTCGGGAAAGTTCACGACGATCCGGAACGACTGTGTCCGCGTGCGTCCCTCTGTCAGATAGAAGGCGACAGCGCGGCGGTTGGTATAGATCGTCAGGTTTGTCGCGGCCCGTGCCTCGACAGGCTTGATCGAGATCGTATTGCGGTTCGACAGAACCTCCACTTCATAGGACGCGGAGTCACCGATCAGGACCTGATTGATCCGTTCGCCGGGACCGAGTTCGATTGACGTGTTCACCCGAAGGTGGGTGTCGACCCGGATCACATCCGTGGGGTTAAAGGTCACGTGGCGAACGCGGGCGTCCTGTCCGATGGTGACCGGTGCGCGCTCGGCCAAGGCGGGCGTTCCGAGCAACCCGCCGACCGTAGCGATGGCAAGTAGAAAAGTTTTCATGAATTATTCTCGTGTCAGTGTTTCGGCATCGACCCGGTAAGCGGTCACCGAGAAGCCAAGGGGATTTTCCCAAACGCGTGTCAGGGAGCGTTCGCGGCGGGGGGCAAACTCAAACCCTACGGTGGCGATGAATGTCTGCGTGACCGGTGCCTGGTTGGGTCGGGTGAGGCGTTTGTCGAACCGGATCTGGGCCACTTCGTCCTGCAGGAAGGTGATCGCCCGCACACGGACATCGACCTGCGCATTCGCGCCATAGCTGCGCGGTGGATAATTCTCGGAACCCGTGGTCCAGAGTTCTATCAGTGAGGCGCGGGCTGGCCCACTGGAACGCCGCTGGACACTTTCGAGCCGTTCCTGAATGCCGTTCCTGAAATAGCTCTCGCGGTCGCTGATATAGCTGACAAGCAGAGATTCCTTGATCGCTTCCTCATCAGTGATGCCGGTCGGCTGAACCTGGTAGATGCGCTCTGCTGCACCCGACGTGCTATCAACGAGGACGGTAAACACTTCGGTTTCGCGCAGGGGCAACATGACCGTGATGGTCAAGGCCAACAGCACGGTAACGGCGCAGGAACAGCCCGCAACGATCCATGCGGCGCGCGCTGCCCGGCGCGGACCCATCACCAAATCGATATCGAAATCACTCATGACTATCCCTTCTTCATCTTTCCGGCGAGCTTGACCGCACCGCCTGCGTAGCTCCCGGCACGGGCCGCGCTGGACGATCGGTCAGAGACGCCTTGTCCCAGAAGCCCTGCGTTAAAGCCTCGTCGCATGTCATCGCCGCCCCGGATCGCGGCACCTGTATTGCGCCACGCGTTCCCGGGCATCCGCGCGGCATTTGCACCGATCGAGGCGAGGCCGATGTTCGTGGCGGCAAGCCCTTGGGCGAAAGTTGGCACGAGTAACATCAAGCCGGCACCGATCATCATCACCACGACGAATGAGATCGCGTCCCCGAGCGTTTCTACGCTGTCGAGGCTGCCTGGCGCGACGGCGTTGCCAGTGGCGATGGTAAATCCAGCCATGGCAGCCACGAATAGCGGCACGAAGGAAAAACCGATGGCGAGTTTGACCCAGGCCTCGAACACAGGCGCTGTTTGTTTGAACAATGTGCAGGCCACGGCTACAGGTGCGATGGCGATCAATACCGCCAACATGATCTTGGCAGCCGACAGAACGATGATGGTGATCGTCGCCATGGCTGCGGCCACAAGAAACATGACCACGCTGGTCATGGCACCGGCCAGCCAGCCCCCATTCTGGCTGATAGCCTGACCGACATTCAGGGCTTGGGAATAGAGATCGTCGATCCCATCATAGAGGTTCCCAACTGTGCCGCCTGACAGTGAGTTCAGTATCCCGGCGCCGAGTTCCGCCGGGGCGTTTGTCAAAGCGTCATAGGGGACAGAGAGGTTCGCGAAGGTCAGGAACACGTTCACCAGCGCCAAACGCAGACCAAGGGCGACGATCGTTGCGCGCGTAAGTTCAACGCTTTGGATCAGCAAATTGGCACCAACTAGGATCGTTACCAATACGGACGCTGCACGCACTACGGGGCGCACAGCCGCAACGGTGTTGTTATAGGTATCAGCTGCGACACCTGCCACAGTCGCGTCGACCATGGTCAATACGTCCGCGATGATCGCCATTACGAGCCACAGCTTTCTTCGCGAAAGGTTGCATACCGTTGATCAATGGTATTCCACTCAGCGTTTCGATACCGGCGCATGGCATTGAAATCCGCCGCTGTGAGCGCATGCGCAGGCTTGTCGACCCGTTCTGTTGTGAACGCATCGAGCGACCCGAGATCATAGATGCAGCCGCAGAAGCCCTGCGACATTGCAAGCTCTCTCAGGTCGGTGCCGAAGCCCCATCGAACCGCGCCACGGAAAATCTCGTTGCCGAAAAACTCAGTGTCCGGATAGCTGAAGGTGCAGGTTTGCGGCTTCGGAAACATCAAAAGCCCCCTTGCCTGTACCTCGCGCATCAGATCGAGGAGCCGTTCGTCCTCCCCATTGTCAGTGGCAGTGACGACCTCCCCGAGCAACGTATCGTCTGGCAGGTCTTGCAAGTCTTCCGCCCAGGCACTGCCTGCTAGGGTGATGAAAACTGCAAGTGCTTTGAGTGATGTATTCAAGGGTCAGTCCTCGGCGCCGGAAAAATCAAAGAAGGAGCGTGTGCGGGCCTGCTCGGCCGCGAAATCGATGCCATTTTGACCTTGCGCCAAGCCTTGGACGGCATTCAGGCGCCACATCTGGCCCAGCATGTAATTCGTCTCCGCGGCCATACGCGTGTTGAGATCGATCGATTCCTTGAGCGTTTCCTGATCGCCAATCGCTTCCACCAGCCCATCGATACGCTCGATGCTCTGGGCGGCTTCCTCGTAGGAAATCTGGGCTTGCCCGATAACCATGGCATTGGCAGCCGCCAGATCGGCTATGGCAGCGCCTTGCGGGTTCCCGGCGTCGTTCAGCTCGGTGAGTTTTTCCGAGGTGAACCCCGCACTGGCCATGGTCTCGCGCATGGCATCAGCGGCCCGGCGCTCTCCCATGGTGACGTCGCCATCGAGCAGATCGTCCAGCAGGCTGTCAAAATCCCCGAGCGACAGGTTGTCCATGAAACCCGATAGATCGGTGATCTTCTGGGCGCGGGCACGCAGGTCCTCCACATCGTTGTAAAGGGCCGCGATTTCATTCAGGCCGGTAACCGATCCCAAGACGTCATCAAGCAGGCCCTGAATATCAGTGAGGCGCTCGATCTGGGTGCGCAATTCCTCGATTTGCTGGAGCTGGTTTTCCGCATCGCGCAGCGCGGCCTGCAGCTGCTCGATATTCTGCGCGAGGTTCGATCCATCGATCACTGGCACACCCTGAGCGAAGGCAGGGGGCAGGTGGGCAGCCATGAGCGTGCCCGCGACAAGGAAAGCGGCAAGGCGGGTCTCAGCCCTCATCGGAGTACCTCCAGAAAGTGGATTGCTCTAAGTGATCGGCGGCCTCGGTCAAACCTTGCGCTGCTTCGACTTTCACGTGGGCCGCGCGCAGACGCAGCGTCAGCGCCATGAGCCGCGCCCGTTCAGCAAGCATGTAGGTGGAGCGGTCCAGCGCTTCTTTTGCGTTATCGGGCGGATCTTCACGCAAGAGCGCCGCGATCCTGGTCATGGCCTGATCGATCTGGGTGCTCATGTAGGCGCCATAGCCGACCGAGGCATCCGCCCAGTTGCCCCAGGCGGCCGAGGCGCCATCGAAGCCCGCTAGTGACCCCGTCATGTCGACGCCGGTGATGGTGCCAAGATAGTCGTTGTAAAAACCGTTGATGCGCTGGACGTAGGTCTGGGTTTCCTCGAAAGGAGGCACACCACCATACTCGAGAACACGGCCGGGGCCTGCATTATAGGCCGCCAGAGCGTGATCGATCCGACCGAAGCGGTTCAGTTGCGCGAGAATGTAGCGTGCGCCACCGTCCAGGTTTTCCCAGGGATCATATGGGTTCACACCGAGATCCGATGCTGTGCCCGGCATCAGCTGGCAAAAACCGCGCGCACCCACGTGGGAGACGGCTGCATTGTTGAAACGACTTTCCTGCTTGATCAAGGACTGAAACAGGATACGCCATGTCAGTGGCGTAAGTCCGGCGGCCGCAACACCGGGATGACCTTCATAGCGCCGCGCCACCGTGATGATCATGCGCTCCACGTCGCTTGGCTCACCGAAGAGGCGATCGGCATCAGGATGATCTTCCTGGGCTGGGTAAGTCTCTGCAGCGCTCGCCCAGTCAGGTCCACCCGCTTCGAACCCACTCAGGTCGGTGATACCGGTGGTCTCCTCAAGGAAACGCTCATAGGCTTCAAGCTGCTCTTGATAGATTTCCGCTTGTTCCTGGCGGGCGTCGCGCTTCTGGCCCTGCCGCAAGGCATCGCGTGCGAGTTCTTCGACGCGAGACACAGCGCGGGCAAGGTTGGAGCCATCGATCACTGGCACGCCCTGCGCGGAGGCAAGAGAGCCAAGACCCAAGGCCAACGGAATCGCCATTCTAGAAGCTCTGGAAATCACAATGCGCATTCCGTGAAACAAGGTCGGGAGCAGGGGCCGAGAACGCCATCGCGGGCCGCTCAAAACAGGGCGAGCGCACGCCGGTTGAAGCCCCTTCGCAAGCGCTCAGGGCCGCCATGGCGACCAACAGAAAAAATCGTGCTTTCACATCATGTCCTTCCAGAATTCTTCTTTCTTGCGCCAATCGGCAGGTGCCTTTTCCTCGCCGGTCTTGCCGCCACCAAGAACAGTGACCAGACCGCCCAAGCCTGCGAGATCGGTATTGACGAACACGCTGTCGGCCCCAGAACGGATCAATGCCAGCCGCAACCCGGCTGTCGGGCTGGAAAGAAAATCCGCCTCGCGCGCGTTCAGGCGCAGGATGCCGTAATCCTCCGGATTTGCCCGTGGATTGGGAAACAGGATCTGGGTGGCCACACTTTCTGCGATAATCTGGCCGACCGAACTTTGGTCCAGATGGCCCGGTGTCTGGGTCAACATCATCACCACGCAGTTGCGCTTGCGCATGGTAACCAGCCAGTCATGGAGGCGCTTGACGAAGATATCGTCGGCCAACATCTTCCACGCCTCGTCGATCACAATGATCGTTGGTCTGCGATCCTCGATCACGCGCTCGATACGGCGGAAGAGATAGGCGAGTAGGGCGGAGCGTTCTGCGTCCTGGTCCAGAAGTTCGGTCATGTCGAGACCAAGGACATCCTCGCCAATGGCAATCGACTGGGCACTGGGCCTTGAGAAAAGCCAACCGTACCGGCCGACTTCTGTCCATTCCCGCACGCGGGACACCAGGTCGCCATCATCATCGGTAGAGGCCACGAGACTTGCCAAACCATCGAAGGTTCTGAGGCCCGGCTCCGCAGCGGCGATCTGACGAACCGCCTCGTTCAGCGCGACGGTCTGGACCGTTTCGAGTGGACGGTGACGGGCCAGAATGTCGCCGAGCCAATCTGTCAGCCAGGCGGCCCCCCGCGCATCGGTCTCCGTGGTCATCGGGTTAAAGCCGGTGGGCTGGCCGACCTTGATTTCACTATAGCTGCCACCCAAAGCGCGGATCGCCATCTCCAACCCCTGGTCCTTGTCGAAAACGATGACCCGCGCGCCCACTCTGCGGGCCTGCGCCATGAGAAAAGCCGTGCCGAGTGTCTTGCCAGACCCGGTGCGGCCCAGAACGAGCGTGTGCCCGACGCTTGGCTCATCGGTCCGGCGCCCTGCTTCGTGAAAGTTGAACCGGTAGAGGCTGGAGGTCACGGTCGGGAAGGCCGTGATCGTCTTGCCCCATGGGCTGGCCTCAGGTCCGCGCCCTGGCCTTGTCTTGTGAAACGCCGCCAGCTCTGCGAAATTGTGCGACGAAACGATCCCGTCACGGATCCGGTAGGCCCAGTTCCCGGGCGCCTGCGCGAAATAGAGCGCCTTTGCGGCCCAGGATTCCCGTACCAGAACGGCACCGGTCTCTTGCCCCGCCCGCCAGATCTCGGAAGCTGCCTGTTCCAGTTCCTCGGCGCTGTCACAGAAGACCTGCACGGAGGCATGATGTGTCCCAAAGGTCGACCGGCCGGATGCCACGGCGTCGGCGGCTTCGATCAATTGCTCTGTCAGGCTGACACCAGCATCCTCGGAGGCACCCCGCTGGCGAAAGGTGCGTTGAATGCGCTCAACCATCTCGTTGGCGCGCCGCGGCGTGAAAGAGTTGGTGATCGTGATGTCATAGGGCAGTTCCAGCGCATCCAGCATGGTTGGCCAGGTGCGGCTGGGATAGGATTTCATCCCAAAAATCGCACCGTATCTTGGGCTGCCGCCGCTTTCCAGCCGCATGGTTTTGCCTTGAAAGCTGACGTCGAAATTGCTCATCGTGTCGGCCAACAGTTGCCCGGGGGCCGCGATGACCTTGCCATAGCTCTGTCCGTGAAGCGCGGCCAACACTGCAAGCCAGTCCCCGCTCGAGACTGTCAGTCGCGCCGCACCTGCGTCGGAATACATCGCCATGATCAGGGTCATGGCCTCCTCCAGGGCAACAATTCTCGTATCGATGTCTTTCTGGAAATCGCGGCCGCCGCCAAGGACGCCCAGAACCTTCGAGAATGCCTGCGCCATCGACGGACGCATCAGCACTGTCAGCATCAAGGTGCGGGCTTTCAGGTCACGTGCGCGCAGGCTTCTCTGCCACGCCGCGTCTACCGCATTTGCAAAGGGCATACCGTCAGGCGCAGCAAGGTCCGCGACGTCCGGGCGTGACACCTTGTTGATGTGGAAACCGAAACGCTCGCCCAACTGACTGACGATCCGGGCAAAGCCTTCGCTGATCTCATCGATCCGGGCGTCATCGCTGGTGAAGCTGTCGATCCCGTCGAGCGTCACCGACGCCATCAGATCGCCCTGCCGCGTCAGGATGACATTGTCCCGCACCGCAGCGATGTAGGGTAGATGCCGCCCAACACGCTCGGCTTTCAAAGCCTTGTCCCCAAGTGCATCCCGAACGGCACTGCTGGCACGAAACCCCCGATATTCACGCGACATAGAGATCGCCCCCATCACCGGATCGCACACTCGTTCGCGGTGTGCGCGACATCACCACGTTCAGAATCTGAAACAGATGTGGATTGCGGTCTGCGACCAGCCAAAGCGGTGGGTAGCCTGCGACGAACACCAGCAGGAACCGCATGTCGTCAACCAGAATGAATGGGATCACGGATGCGAAGACCAACGCCACGAAATATCCGATCGGAAGACCGAATATCCGTGGCGGCTTGGTCAGCCCCAGAAAGAGTGGTGTGTCGCGCATGTGGATCTCTGCGTCCGCTCAGATCAAGGAACCGCAAAGCCGTCGATGATGGTCTCGGCCGAAAAGATCAGCACCACGCCGACAAACACGGCAACGAAGATCGGCCAGTTGAGGCGCCCGAAAAACATCATGACACCGGACCCCACAAGAGCGAGCACGCCGAGGCCACGACCGATCGGGCCCGTCACCGCGTCGATGATGTTGTCGATCATGTCAGAGACCGGGCTGAGGTCCTGTGCAAGCGCCGGGGCTGCGGCCAACATCAGCAACGCGGCCAATGCCGCCCGGGTATAGTCAATGCGTTTCATATCTGGTCTCCGATGGATTGGGCATAGACGGCCATGACCTTGCGGACATGACCTTGGGTTTCGCGGTAGGGGGGGACACCGCCGTGACGCGCCACGGCTTCGGGGCCGGCGTTATAGGCCGCGAGCGCAAGCTGCGGCGTGCCGAAGCGATCAAGTTGTGTCAGCAAATAGCGGGCGGACCCATGCAGGTTTTGCTCAGGATTATGCGGATCGACGCCAAGCGCGCGTGCGGTGTCCGGCATCAACTGCCCGAGCCCGATTGCGCCGACATGCGACTGCGCGCCTGGATCAAATGCGCTTTCAATGGCGATGTTGGCGCGAAAGAATGCAAGCCAGTCGCGAGAGGTCATCCCGGCCCTGCGCAGGGCTGGGTGGTCCGCATAGACCGACCCCACATCGAGGATCATAGCCTCGATCGCAGGGCGACCTGACGGGACCCGAGACGGGGAAAGGCGTGGTGAATTAAGAGGGACGACCTCAGAACGTGCGACAACGTCGCTTTGCTCGGGTTGAGGTCTTGCGAAGTCGAGAACGCTGCTGGTCAGTCGACCAACACGGTCTGGAGCATCGAGATCGATAACGGATTGTGCATAAGAGGAAGGGCCTGAAAGCCCCCAGATAACGAGGCTAGCCGCTGGTAGGATACCTTGTCGTCTCAAACTCCCACGTGCCTCTCTCACCTTCTCGGAGCGGGCAACTGAATACTTTTGCGTCGAGCTCCAGGCAGAAGCTCATGAGCCCTGCTGCGGTCTTGAAGACGCGTGGTTTCAGATCCCGGTTGGTCACATAGACCGACCGGTGCACACCGCCTTGACCGTCATTGGAGCAGACGAAAACCGTCCAGCCACCCCTATGCGTATTGCCGCCCTTTTCCGGGGCCTCGACGCATTCCACCTCGATCCATGCCCCACCCTTGATCGCCTCTTGCATGTGCGATGTTAGGATCACGGGGTATTTTGTTCCTGCCATTTTGCCTCCGAAGGAAAGAAGTTCCTACGGAAGTAACCTGCTTTTGCACCGCTTCAAACAGTGCATGTCACAAGATATGTGGCGACGTAGCGGAAAACGCTTTAAGTGGTCAATAGATATCTTTTGATTGATTGCGATATTTTTTCGGTGATAGGTCCGACACACGATTCGCCCCCAGATTGTCGGGAGACCACCAGATGTCGCGGTTGCTGGCATGTAGCACATTCATCGCCCTAGCGATCCCAGCAAACGCCGAGACGCTGGCGATGGACTGCGTGTTGCCGTTGCGACCGGAGCTGTCGGCCTCGCCTGCGCTCCTGAACGAGTACGGCGACGACATCAGAGCCGAGTTCAACACCTACTTCGATGAGGCACAAACCTATCTGAATTGCCTCGCCGCAGCATCAGCTTCCGCGCAGGCCGAAGTCCGTCTTGTGCTTGACGCTTACCAGGAGATGTTCCAATGAAACGACGCACAAAATATGTCAGTAATTATGACACAATTAACATAAGTCTGATTATACGACAACGCTTTAGCGGCGGCGCTCTGTCATGAGGCGGCTTCTGTCAACTGCCGCGATCATCGCGATCGGGCTTACACCGCTTGCTGCCAAACCTGCCGCCGCACAAGGCTACCAGATCGATTGTGCGATCCTCCTGTGCCTCGCAGGCGGTTGGCCGCCTTCGGTCCCATGTGCCCGGGCGCGCGCGGAGTTTATCCGCCGGATCACGCCCTGGCCAGTCGAACCACCGCTGCAGATCTGGCGTTGTCCAATGCGTGCTGAGTTCGAAGCGCCGAACCCGGTTGAGCGTCTCTACAGGTTGGCGGGGTTCAATCCGGGTCCAGCAGTCTCCCTGCCCCGAGAGCGAGAAACGCTCCAACTCGCCCAAGCTGTCGGGCGTGCCGCCGATATCGATGTGACGGACCCTGCTTTTGATTTCATCCGCTCCATAGATGTCTTTCAGGTTACGGCACGTCAGAGGGAGGGCCGTGACGATTGCAACAGATATGCTTCCGTGCGGCGTGGCACGTATGATCATGACGGCCAATTTCGGTGGCAAAACAGCTCGATAAGTGCCCTTCCTCCAGCCTTCCGAGGGGCCGAGCGATACGGCCAGAACTGCCCCGATATCTGGGTCCGTGCTGTGTTCGTCGATTGGGAGGATTTTGAGGGCACCTATGGCTTCGAACAAGTCAACTACTGATCTCAAACAGTCACAGGCAAACGATAAAAAAGAAGAAACCCCCGCAAGGCGGCAACCAAGCGAGGGGCTCAAAGAACAACGGAATTGGCGTTCCGTCAGATCAAATCAAACTGTGATCTCGTTCTAGCAGTCCCGACAGTCAAGGCAATGAAAAAACGTGTCGCTCGCGGGGACACGGATGCCCTGTTGCAGCCTTGTCCCAATTCACAAGGACTAGACATTGAACGTGATCCAAACCCATCTCACCCTGCCGGACGGCTGGACCAAAGGTGCTGTTATGGCACTAATTTCAGAGGTTGCCCCGCATATAGGCCTGCGCCCGGCGCGCCTCGCAGTTCTGAACTACATCATCGGGCGGACCCGCGCATCCGACTGGACATCTCCCCATCGTGAACCGGTGTTTTTTGGCGCGCAAGATCTCGCAGCGGTCGAACTTGGCAAGACGTCGCGCCAGTTGCGAACGGATGAGGCCGCGCTGGCCAAGCTTGGGCTGATCGTGAAACGTGTCGCGGCGAATGGGGCCCGCTATGGTCGCGCTGGTCTAGGCTTGATACTGACTCCGCTGATCGCGCGACTGGAAGAGTTCATAGCCCTTCGCGATCGGCTCCGTGCGGAACGGAGGCATTTGCGCGCTTTGAAGGATCTTCGGTCCCTTCGTTTGCGTCACATGAAACGGTGCATCGCCGCCCTGCCCTCCTCGGCTATCAACGATCCTGAGATCGCCAAGATTCTGGCCAGTTTCGATGAATGGCCACGCAGCGATGCGCTAAGCCGTCTCGGTCTGGAGCGGCTCAACGCCCATTTGAAGGCCAGTTCCGATCTGTGCAACAGCCTTGAAGATTGGCTTGAAAACCATGGGCTTTCTTCCGACCAGCCAGTGGAAAACTTCCGGCCCTTTACACAAAACACCAGAGAAGAAACTCAAATTGTAGAGACGCCGCCCGCTGTGGATAACTCTGAAAGACACGCGGAAATCGCACAGAGTGAACCGCCATCATCAATTCCCTGCCCCGCGCCACCCGCTCTGACGCCAGAGAATCTATATCGCATTGCCGGCGACGGCTTACGCATGATGCTTGACGCGAGCCGAGATCAGAACCGACCTCTCAAAGAGCGCGACATCATCGAGGCTGCCTGGGCGTTGCTGCCGATGCTCGATATCCATGCTTCAGTTTGGCACGAGGGCCAGAGCACCTTGGGCGACCACGGGTTGGCTTTCTGCCTACTATTGGTTGATGCGCAGCGAGATCACCCGAGCTACCCTGTTCGCAATCCTGGCGGTTTGATGCGCGAACTGATCCGTCGAGCCAAGGCAGGAAGGCTGGACTTCGATGCAAGCGTTGCGGCTCTGCAAAAACGGCGCAATGGGGTGAGGTAGAGTTTCCAACCCGCAACTGAACTTGCCCAAAAACGCGCTGAAAATCTGGTAGTGAAGTTTATGTGGGACTGTTGCATTAATTGATCGGGGTTGATCGTTTGCGTTGATGGGTGCGCTGGATCATGCGGCATCGAAGAGTTTGCAGATGAACTGGATCTCGCCCTGAACGCCTGGTTGTTTGTGATGGATGTGGCCACGTTTGATGGTTCGCATCGTCTCAATCCCGCTCAGGGTTGCCTTGGCTGATCTCAAGGATCGAAAGCTTTGTCGGTAACCAAGCAGTCGTTTCATGGCGGCATGGTCGCTTTCGATTAGGTTGTTTCGCCATTTCTTGTCGATATGTCGGATGCTGTCGAAGTGCGGATCGTAGCGATGATTGATTTCGCAAATGACGCGTCGATAGGTCGGGGCTTTGTCGGAGCATATCGTTACCGGGCGATGCAGCCGCACGCGTTCAATCGCATTGTTCAGAAAGGCTTTGGCAGCTTTTGCATCCCGTCGCGCGGTGAGGCGGAAATCGATCATCTGGCCATTTGCATCAACGGCACGCCACAGATAACGCCATTTGCCGCCAACCCGGATGTAGGTCTCATCAACATGCCAATCGACGCTGGCACGCCGCAGATGCTTCTCGGTGCGTTTGGTCAATTCCGGCCCGAACTTTTGAACCCAGCGATATACCGTGGATCGATCAACCGTGATCCCACGCTCCGCTAGCAAATCCACGACATCCTGATAGGACAGTGGATAACGCAGATACCAGCGCACGGCACAAAGAATAATGTCGCGGGGAAAGCGATGGTGTTTGAAAGGTGACTTGCGGGGCATCAGAAACCTCAAAAGCCTGATCTTGGCCAAGACCCTCGATTAATGCAACACTCCCCCTCACGCCACAACAACTTGGCAATGCCGTTGGAGTCGTTCAGATACGCTGATCCATGGCTTGCGATGGCATCCGTGCTGCGTCGTGCCAGCGAACCACCTTGGCGGGGACGCCTGCGACCGTGCAGTTCGGCGGAACGTCTTTCACGACAACGCTGCCCGCCGCAACCTTGCTCATTGCACCGATTTTGACATTTCCAAGAACCTTGGCGCCGCTGCCGATCATGACCCCCTCTGCGATCTTGGGGTGTCGGTCCCCGGTCTCATTGCCGGTGCCGCCCAGGGTAACGTTCTGCATGATCGAGACATTGTCGTCGATGACCGTCGTTTCTCCGATCACGACACCGGCGCCATGGTCGACCAGAATGCCGCGTCCAATGCGTGCTGCTGGGTGAATGTCGGGTCCCAGCACCAGCGAAACCTGGCCGGATAGCCAGGCGGCAATCTCCGCGCGGCCATCCGCCAGGAGGTGATGTGCAATGCGATGGGCCTGAACCGCCTGGAACCCTTTGAAATTGAGCAGGGCGTGAAAGTAGCTGGTACAGGCCGGATCGCGGTCGTAGGCAGCTTCGAGATCCGCAATCGTGGCATTCGACACGGATGGATGTGCCTGCAGGGCTTCTGCAAACAAATCCGACAGGGCAGAGATATCCACCCCCGGCAGATGAAGAACCGTCGCAAGGTGACGTGCGAGCATCTCTTCCAGCGACGGTGCATCCGCGAGGGGGGCGAGCACAGAATTCAGGATCGGTTCCCGCGTGCGCAACCGGGCGACCTCGGCCCGGAACAGCTCGAACATGGATTGCCTTGTATTCTCATTAGTCTTTTTCAGTGTCATCAGCATGGTAGATCCCATCCCGGTTGTTCGAGTCATCCTGGCGTCCGGACGGACGTCAGAAGATTTCAACATTGGGCCGCAACTCGATTTCATAGGTCCAAGCGCTCTTGTGCTGCCGGGACAGCTCAAGATAGGTGCGGGCAATTTCGTCGGGGTGCAGCGTGGTGTCCGGATTTGCGTAAGGCTTACCACGAGCAGGCTGAAGGATCACGCCATCCAGAACAACGTGGGCGACGTGGATGTTTCTTGGCGCCAGTTCCCGCGACAAGCTTTGGCAAAGTCCGCGCAGCGCAAATTTTCCCATCGCGAAGGGTGCGGATTGGGCAAAGCCCTTCAGCCCAGCGGAGGCGCCGGTGAACAGCATGGTGCCACTGCCCTTCGCGATCATCCGATGTGCGGCGGCCTGGGCGACAACCAACGCCCCCCAGGCATTCACCGACAAGGTTGCGCGTACGGCATCCAGATCAAGATCCGCAATGGGGCCACGGGTGTAGGCCCCTGCATTGTAGACAACGACTTCCGGCGAGCCCAATTCCTCGTCTACCTGAGCAAACAGAGCCTTCACGCTTTCTGCGTCGGACGCGTCACATACATATTGCTTTGCACCGATCTCTGCACAGAGGGCTTGCAATGACTCCGCACGTCGCGCCGCAAGCGCCACATCGTAACCGTTCTGCGCAAAGGTCCGGGCCAGCGAGGCCCCGAGACCGGGGCCGACACCGACAATCAGCGCTACTTCAGCCATGCAACTGCTCCCAACTCCCCCGAGAAGTCGCCGACATCTTGGTGACCTCAACAGGTGCGGCCAGCCAGTTTTCGTATTTCTTGAAAACGCTTTTCGTGTAGTCCTGCGCATAGTGGAAATTCAGCGCGTCCTCGTCCTCGAAGCATTCGAAGAGATGCAGGGTGTTGCTACGGTCCTTGCTGGCGAATGCCGAAAAAACATGGCAGCCCGGTTCATCCAAGGTCGGCGGGACGAGCGCATCCAATGCGGATTTGGCATCGTCGAAATGTTCGGGCTTGGTTTCGATCACGGCAAACAGGAACAGTTTAGGTTTGAGATCGGACATTTACATGGCTCCCATGTAGACGGGTTTCAGGCCTTTGATAAGCTCGGCCTGAATTGGCAGGACTGCATCGTTCACGGCAGAAACGCCCATGTCATGGCCGACTTGCGTTCTGATCGGCCGCGGTGCTTCCGTGTCTACAAGATCCGCGATGCGATTGGCGACATTGCCGGCATCGGTGCTGGCATCACCCTGATCAAACATGCCCTGGAACATTCCGAGTAGACGCTCCCGTCCCTTGGCCAGATCGCCATAATCTTCGACACGCTGCACGTCGGAAGGCGCAGGGGCCGTCGTGACCAGATCGGTTCCGTGACCGCTGGGCTCAACCAGAATGGACTCGATGCCAAGCGATTCAAGTTCGTAGTGCAGCGATTCACAATAAGCTTCCATCGCCCATTTGCTGGCACAATACAGCCCGAAGAATGGCATCCCGAAGCGCCCTGCAGCAGAGCTGAGGCTTATGATCAGGCCGGATTTTCTGGCGCGCATTTGCCCTAGAACGGCGCGGCTCATCCGCATGATGCCATAGACGTTCACGTCGAAAAGATCCTTGGCCTGTTCAAGCGTGTAGGCTTCGGTCAGTCCAACGGGCATGATTCCCGCGTTGTTGATCAAAACGTCGATCGGGGTCACCGCTTCGATTTGCGCAACGGCTGCGGCGCAGTCTGTGTCGTTTGTCACATCGAGCTCGATCGGCGTGATGCTGCCGTCTGTGCTGTCGGAAAACGCGGTCAGTTCAGCAGCGGCATCCTTGTTGCGCCCGGCCATATCGCGCATTCCGGCATAGACAGTGTGCCCCCGTGAGGCGAGCGTTTTGGCCGTGAGCAGGCCGATGCCCCGGCTTGCACCAGTGATGAGGATCGTTTGTGGAGTTGTCATTGTCTTACGTCCTTTGTCTTGAAGATGGTCTGCATGAAAAGCGCGAGAGGTTCGTCACTACCGCAAACTTTCATGCGCGTGAGGGCTCCGCTCCAGGCGTTCATCAGCCAGTCGGCTGCCTGTTCCGGAGTGAGGTGGTCCAGACCGAGATCGGCCAGATCGACGTTGTTCAGGCATCCCGCCACCACGGTGATCAAATCCCGCCAATGTGTGTCCAAAGCCACCCGAAACGCAGGTCTTTCGTCAGCAAGTTCGGTGGAGAGATTGCACATCAGGCATCCCTGCTGGAATTTGCGGTTTCCCATGTCCCTACGGGCACCTTCAAAGAAGGCGCGCAGGCGGTCGACGGCGGGAAGTGACGGGTCTTCCAGGCATTCCTTTGCCGCCGCGATTTGCTGTTCGCTGTAGCGATTGGCCACCGCAATCCCGAACGCCTCTTTTGAGGAGAAGTGGTGGTAGAAGGACCCTTTGGGCACACCCGAGCTTGCCAGTATCTCGTTGATCCCACTTTCGGAAAAGCTGGTTTCCCGAAAGGCATGTTCGCCCGCATCCAAGAGTCTTTCGCGGTGCGACAGGTGTGTTTTTTCATCTCTAGGGCGTGCCACTTTGGGTTCCTCCAGCTGCTTTCGCATATTAATTAGACCAGTCTCTTATTAATTAAAAGCACCGGGCGGTCACACTGTCGTTACCCCCTTTTGAACGGTTAGGGCGTCTCTGGTTCGGTGATCAGGTGCAGGGAGGATCTAAATTGGCGCGACTTCCGCCGCGCCAATATCGCCGTGATCGGGATCAGGTGTCAGTCACCCAGAATGTAGATCTCCATCAGGGTAAAGCTGTCATCTCGAAGCGGTATCAGGTCCTGATAGGCCTGCTGATCAAAGAAGCCCTTCGCCGCTACCTGATCGGGGAAATCAAGAACCAAAACCGTGGCAGGGTCGTTCTTGCCTGCCAGGACTTCAGCAACGGGCGCACGCAGTTTCGGCGCAACGCCTGCGGCTTTCAGCAGGGGTTGAACGGATTCCGCATATTTTTTTGCGCCTTCTGCTTTGGCGGGGTCCGGTTTTGAGAGTACGATAGCATGTGCCGTCATGGCTTTTGCCCTTCCGTCTTTATTGTAATTTTCCAGGCAATTCGATTGCGAGGATGCGATACGGATCCGGGCTGCCTGCTTCCGGGTCGAACAAATGGTCGAGCTGACCTTCTACGACGTAGGCTGTCTTGCCGATCACCGTCGCCGTCGTAGGCACATTCAGATCTTCCGAGATGGCTTCGAGCTTGACCTCTCCATCGGACACAACTGCCCCCAGAAGCGCGCCCCGCGCCCCAGCGTGCAGCCCGCCGCCTTCAACGATAAGAAACCTGTGATCGCCAAGGGCTGTCAAACCGTCCGCGCCGTGGAGTTCTGCCGACATCTTAAGGTCTGCAATGGGTCCCGCCTGCCCGTCCACGCCCAGGTCAACCTGATGCAACGTGCCGGTGTTGTAGCGCGCGACATAGACCGCGCCGTCATCATAGGCGATACCGTTGAAATTAAATCCCTCGCCAGCAAAGCGGCTATCTTCCAGCCAAGTTTCCAGCTGATCAGCGCCAGGCTTCAGGGCGTAGATGCGGGGCACGAAGCTGTCCGTGGCCAGGATCGTGCCATCGGGCAGTGCGGCTATGTCGTTGCAGAATATGCCACCCTCGGGCAACGGATAGCGACCGGTGGGCGCGCCGGTTTCGGTGTTGAAGGACACCAGCGCTGGGGAGGCCGTTCCTGTCAGGGCACTGATGCCGGGATCGGACGAGCAGGCGTAGATTTGATTGCCTTCGACATGGACACCGACCACGGTCACCAACCCATTTGCCCCGGCGGAGGCGAATTCCGTGACATCCCCGGTCTCGGGGGAGATCTTGATGATGCGACCTTGGGCCAGGCTGCCGACAAAAAGGTTGCCTGCCGCATCATGCGAGATGCCTTCGGGCGCGAATCCCGCGTCCGGCAAGGGGATATTGCTCCCGGCCAGTGCGAAGGCAGGCATCATAGCAGCAAGGGAACCCGCAAGCAGGAGGGGTTTGAGGGAGAGTGTCATAGCGTTCCTTTCCAGAGTTGCTGGAAAAGATTTGGGCTATGTGCGCGCAGGCCGCGCGCTGCGGATGGTCAAGGGCGCGCTGCAAACGGTCAATTGCGCGTTCGGTGCTGATCCAGGGATACGAGGTCACCGATGGGCCGTTTCTGCGTCGCGCGAAGCTCAGTCGGGCTCATGAAGAAGCGCAGGCGGAACCGTTCGGCGAACCGGGACTGCGATTGGTAGCCGCATTCAAAGGCGATCTGTCCGATGGGCATGTCCGAGGAAATGACCCGCTCCACCCCTTGGTTCAGGCGCGTATCCTCAAGAAGATCGCGAAAGCCCGTGTTCTCGATCTGAAGCCGGCGGCGCAGGGTCCTTTCGCTCATGGCAAACGTCTTGGTCAGGTCCTTCACAGACCAGTCGCGCGGCAGGTCTGTTTTGAAGTGATGCGTGATCCGTTCGGAGAGGGTTTCGTCATGGGACAGCAGAAGGTTTCCGGCCAGTCCCTGCCGCGCCAGGATCAGAAGGATCTCGACCAGCCTGTGACGGGTCTGGATCAGGTCGGCGGGATAGTTCTGGTCATGGGTGATCCAGTCCGCGATCAGCGAATAGAGCTCATTCGTTCCGGCGGCCTTCCACTTCGGCGTCAGTTCCCAATCCTTGAGCCCATCGGAATAGGCCCGGCCGAACAGATCAAGTGTTTCGTGGTCGAACACCAGCGATGCGCCCAGAAAGCGGCTTTGCCCTAGTTCGGGAATATTCTCGGCATCACAACGCACGCCTTTGGGGAGCAACAGGATTTCGCCCGGACGTGAATTATAGGTCTGACGATCCGCTATGATCCGTTTTTGGCCGATGATCGGGAACATCAGCATCGGTGCGGACATATCCATTCGGGTAATCGTTTGCGCCTGCTGGCAGCCATTGATCCAGACCCCCCGCGCGGTTTGCCCGGACAGGAAGGCCATGGTCATCGCTGCCTCCAGCCGTGCCATGATGTTGTGCTCGAGCATCGCTCCGTTCCCATGACTGTCTGACTACTGTGCGTTTATCAGCTCTTTCACTCGATCGGTCGTTAAAATCGAGTTTGACCGTTTGCGGCGCAGAATTGGCCTGACGCGGACAAGGGCGCTGCTGGCGGATGGAATGAATGGCCGGTTGTCGCCGCTCAGCCGTTCCCCCAGCGCTTGCCCTGATCGAGATGCCGGTCGATGATCGCATCCGTGACAAAGGCCGCGTCTCCGCCGACACCCAGAAAGCGCCCGGACCCCCAGGTGTGCAGCCGACCGAGGCCGAGGAAATACATCCCGTATGCTTCACAGATGCCCCGGCGATGTCGGGGGCGGCCGGTATCGTCCAGGCAATCCACGCTCAGTCAGCTATCACTGGGCCGGAATCCGATACACCACAAGACAGAGGTAACCCTCTGGTCGTGCGCATCAATCTCGGTGATCTCTTGCTCGGGCCGCCAGACCTTGCGGAATGTCTCTGCCTCGGGCACGGCAATATCGATGTCGAGCATGTCGCTGATACCGACGTAGCTTTTGTCCGCGTCGTCCGAATTGCGATTTAGGTCCGGTGCGAAACAGATCGTCGTGCCCTCTATCCCTGACACGGAACCGTAGAGCGGCAGACCGTCGCGGGCGAAGGCGCGCAGCTCGATCTCATGACCGCCATCGCGCCCCGTCAAGCAATGGTTAGTCTTCGCCTCGGTGGCTTTCGGGTCCGGCTGCTCCGCGATGCGCAGATCCTCCATAAATTGCACGCCGGATTGCCCGGTGCCCACGACTAGGCAGTGGCCTTCGGGCACGTCCTCCGGGCGACGGTAATTGTGCATGTGAAGCTGGGCGATGGCGGGGTCCAGATCGGCGACATAGGGAGGTCGTATCCGACCGAGGCGGCGATGACATGATCCGCCGACCAGAGACCTGCATCGCTATCGACCTCGAACCGGCGATCACCGGCGCGTTCAACGCGCGTGGCCCAGCATAGCAGCCCCCTAGCAGCAACTCGCGAAAATCGGAGGCGCAGGCCGACACTGACCGGTCGCTCTCCCATCGCTCGTCCGAGGCAATCAGCCAAGGTTCATGGCGGTCAGCAATGCCATCAACAACAGCACAATCCGTCCCCGCCACAAGCCAGTTCCCATTGCAAAGATGCGCAATGATAATGAATACATCCAACCAGATCAGCTCCGACAGAGCGCCATCATCGAGCTACTTCATCACCTCCATGATCAGATCGCCGACATTCGTCGGAAAGGCCGGATTCGATCGCATCAACGTGGCGGCGCGCCGACCCTCTTCCAGTCTCCTGATCTTGCGGCGCAGCTTGGGGATGTCGGTGGCCAGGGCGGCCAACCCGAATGCCGGTGCGCCCAGCGAGATCCGGCCACAGTCCTGCGCAGCCGTCAGCCGCTTTTCGCATCGGCAGGCAGCACTTTTTGACACGACACCGCAAGAGGTCTTCACGAAGCGGGTGACTTCTTGCCGGGCGCGGCTCAGCCGCTGGCGGTAGGCGGCAGCTGAAATTTCGAGCACCTCTGCCGCCTCGCTGTCGGACATCTCGAAAATGTCGCCCAGAACGTAGGCGATGCGCAGGCTGCGGTTAAGACAGGTCAGCATCGCCAGGGTGCAACCGATCTTGATCTCTTCGATGGCGATGGCCGTGATCGCGTTGTCGGGCGAGCCGTCCGGATCGGCGAGCCCGCTTTCCAGATCGTCGCCGAAATCCTTGAAGCTCATCCGCATCGCCTCCACCCGGCTACGCTTGCGCATACCGACAAGGTGCCGGGACGCGACCTTCAGCGCCCAGCCCCCGGCCGCCCCGTCCTCGCGGATCGTCCCTAGATGGGTGATGATCTTGATGAGAATTTCCTGCGTGGCGTCCTCGGCATCAGCCGGATGCGCCAGCATCCGCATGGCAAGCCCGTAGACCGGGAGCTGCAGCGACTGCACTACCGATGCCAGCGCCGCGCGGTCCCCTTTCCGCGCGGCGCGCACCTGTTCCGGATCCAGATGGATCACCCGTCAAACTTTGCCCGAAGCGATACCAGCTCTTCGGCCAGTATCTTTTTCTGGCCTTCCAATGCACCCTCCAGCATTTCAAGCGGCACCGGCGGTGCCATCAGAACAAAGGAATAGATCGACGTATCGTCGCTGTCCTCGGTCACGCGCGAATAGGCTGCGCCCTTGGCCCCGTCGGGAAAGGTCATGATCCAATCAACAGTCCCCTGTTCAGCAGAGACGCGGGTTTCCAGCTTGATCGGAACCGCGCCATTCGGTGTGACCAACTCTGCACTCTCGGCATCGGCGGATTTGAACGCATTGGTCCATTTGGGCAGGTTCGTGGGGTCGGCGATATAGGCAAAGACCACTGCCCGGGGTTTCGCGATGCTTATGGATTGCACGTCATGGGTTTTCATCTTGTCGTCCTCATTGAAACGCACCGGGCCAATCCCGGTCGCATATTAGGAAAGAGGCGGCGACCGATGAGACTGTGACAAAGAAATTTGAAAAAGTTCTCTGTCCTGCCAAGCTGTGGTCAGCGCTTGCGATAAGCTGCGGCCTTGGCCCTGTTGCCACAGACCTCCATCGAGCACCAACGCCGCTTGTGGTTTTTGCTGATGTCGAGAAAGAAAAGTGTGCAGGTTGGCCCTTCGCAGTTTCTCACATAGTGGAAATCCGCTTCGGCAATCAGGTGGGCGGCGGCGGTTGCGATCCTGACGATCAGATCGCTCGGGTCGGTCAGCGGGTGCTTGTCGACAAGGATGAGAGACTGCGTATCGCCTTCCGTTGTCGGCGCGATCTGCTGGAAACGCGCCCCACGCGTGAGGATCGCATTGATCTCGGCAATGATCGGGTGTTCCGGATCTGTCAGCGGGCTGCCGCCGGCCTCTTCAATGAAGGTCCGGAACCTCTCGCGCAACGCGACGATCTCTTGCCGTGCGCCTTCAAGTGCGGGCGCAGCATCGGCTTTGCGGAACGGGGCGAGTTCGGATTCCGCAGCCAGCCCCGCCGCGACGAACCAGTCCAACAGGCCCGGGCCCGCCTCCAACCAGTCGTAGAGCACGGATCGCGGCATCGCGATGCTGTTCAGGAAGTCCAGCGCGGGGCTTTCCCCGACAAAAATCGGTGCCGGTCGGTGGTCCTGTGTCATTTGATGCTCCGTTTGCGAGCCAAGGGAGTGATCCTCCCACATAACCTATAATATTATACTTTACCAGTTACATTTCCGTGTGCGTCATCACAATAAAGTAACTGTCAAAAGTGGTATTTAACGGATATATGATAACCGTCAAAATTATATTTGACAGGTTAACAATGGTGCAACATGACCCAATCCTTCTTAGGCCGCCCCACGGTCGCGGCAGCCCTGACGCTTGCTCTGCATGCTTCCCCTTCTTTCGCCGACAGCCCCGACTCCTGGCCCGTCAGCTACCGGACCACCGAGATTGGCGAGGTCTCGATCGCGTATCGCGAGGCCGGACCGGCGGATGCGCCCGTCATGCTTTTACTGCATGGTTTCCCCTCGTCGTCGCACATGTTTCGCGACCTGATCCCCGAAATCGCGGGCAGCTATCGCGTTATCGCCCCCGACTATCCCGGCTTCGGACAATCTGCAGCCCCTGCGGCCGAGCATTACGATTATGACTTCGCCACCCTGGCCGAGACCATGAATGCCTTCGTCGAGGATCTCGGGCTGTCGGAATACATGCTCTATATGCAGGATTATGGCGGCCCTGTGGGTATGCGGCTCGCGGTGGCGCACCCGGAGCGCGTCTCAGGTCTCGTGTTCCAGAATGCCACCGTGCATGTCGATGGCTGGTCCCCTGAGGTGGTGGCGCGGTTCACCCCGTTTTGGACTGACCGCACCGCCGAAACCGAAGCGCCGGTTCGTGGATTCCTCGCCCCCGAAACGACGCGCTGGCAATATGCACAGGGCAGCACAAGGTCCGGCAGGTTGAGCCCCGACGCATGGGTCAGCGACCAGGCAGGGCTGGATCGACCGGGCAATGACGCTGTCCAACTTGAATACCTGTGGAACTACCGCGACAATGTCGCGTCCTATCCCGCGTGGCAGGCATATCTGGCCCGCGAACAGCCCCCGACACTGATCGCCTGGGGCGCTAACGATCCCTTCTTCACCATGGAAGCCGTAACCGGCCTGCAAGCGCTGATGCCGGATGCCGAGACACGCATCTTTGATGCCGGTCATTTCGCCCTGGAAACCCATGCCCCAGAAATCGGCGCCGCCATCCGCGACGCCTTCGATCACTGATTTCACCAACCACCCCAACCGAAAGGAACGACCCAATGACCAAGATACTCCATATCGCAGCATCGCCACGCGGAGCGATGTCGCAATCCGGCAAGCTGGCCGAAGCCTATCTTGACGCCCGGAAGGCGGCCCAGCCGGATGCCACCATCGATCGGCTCGATCTATGGAGCGCCGATCTGCCGGAATTCGACGGCGACAAGGCGGCGGCGAAGATGACCTTCTTTGGTGTCGGCGACATGGACGCACCGCGTCAAAGCGCCTGGGACCAGGTGGTCTCCGTCACCAACCGCTTCATCGAGGCGGATGAATATGTGCTGTCAGTGCCAATGTGGAACGGCGGCATCCCCTACAAGCTCAAGCAATACATCGACATCATCACGCAGCCCGGACTGCTGTTCGGCTTCGACCCCGAAGCGGGCTACAGCGGACTGCTGAGCGGCAAGTCGGCGCGCGTCTTCTACACGTCTGGTGTCTATGCGCCGGGCGCTCCCGCCAAATACGGCACTGATCACCATTCGACCTATCTAGACTGGTGGCTCGACTTCATCGGTGTGTCCGAGATCGAGACGGTGCGATTCCAGCCTTCCCTGCTGACTGCGGACCCGGTCGGAGACCAGATGAAAGCGCTTGAGCGGGCCGCAGATCTGAACCTGGAAAAGGCCTGAGGGCAACAGCTCCGCCCCGGTGCAATCGACGCCGGGGCGGCAGTGCTACAGAGGGCGGCACGGTCAGCGCCAGATCTTGATTGCCGAAGGTAGAACGTAGTCTTTCGATGCGATTTTTCAAATACTTGCGCTTTGCGCGGCAGGCCGCCAATTGCATTGGCAATAAATGCCCCGCTGTCGCTTTGCCCTTAAATCGGGTCATCCTCAATTTGTGTGGCGCTACTATCCTGAGACTGAAAAATTCAGGAGGATTAGTCATGATTTCGAAGCACCACTGGTCGCCGGGCAGCGATGTTTCGGTTCAAAGCGTTGAACGAAGCCGATGCGGCGGGTGGATTGTATCGGGCGTTCTGACACCAAGCGGCATCTGCCCAGACTGTGGATTGTATTCACGCCGACGTCACGGCTGGCGGCGTCGGCGGCTGCAGGATTATCCCGCCCATGGAGACGAGGTAACGGTTGATCTCGCGGTTTGCCGTTGGCGATGTTTGACGCCCGCTTGCCCGCGCCGAACTTTCTCGGAGCAGATCGCCTCGATTGCGCGTCCTTTTGCGCGGCGCACCTCGCGTGTCGGGGAGATTATCCGCCACCTTGCTCATGCGGCCGGCGGGCGGCCTGCCGAGCGGCTCTTGCACCTTTTGGGCCTTGGGGTCAGCGATGACACTGTGCTCAGGGAGCTGAAGAAGTGTGCTCAACGCACCGCCGAGCCTCCGACGGTCATCGGGATTGACGACTGGAGCTGGCGGAAATCGCAAACCTACGGCACGATCATAGTGGATCTGGAGCGTCGTGTGGTGATCGACATTCTTGAGGATCGAGATGTCGTCACCTGTACCAACTGGCTGAAGCGACATCCCGATTTAGAAGTGATCAGCAGAGATCGGTGCGGTCTCTACGCCCAGGCTGCACGGCAAGGGGCACCGCAGGCGAAGCAGGTCGCCGACCGGTTCCATATCGTGCAAAACCTGCGGCAGGCCTTCGAGGAGCAAATGAACCTTCACGGCCGTGTGACCGGCAGGGCGCTGCTGTCCGACGCCGACAACATCACCGCGGCCGGAAGCCTTCTGAAGTCACGCCTTGCGCACAGGACGTCTCGAGAGAAGATTTTCACCACCATCTATGCGCTCCGAAATCAGGGACTTACCTGCAACGAGATCGGGCGACAAACAGGGTTCCCGCGTCGTAGCATTGCGAAATGGCTGCAGTTCGATACACCACCGGACCGCAGGCGGGCCGCTTTGAAACCGACTTCGCCATGGTACTTTGAAGAGTACCTGAGCCAACGTTGGAAGGAAGGCATTCGAACTGGGAGCGCCCTTTTCGTTCTGATCCGAGAGCGTGGTTACGAGGGGAGTCTGACGCATTTACAGCGGCTTCTGGCGGGCTGGCGCAGAGCCGAAAAGCAAACGAAGGGCCCCGCCGTGGAGCACCAGAGGCACTGCCAACTTGTTAGTACGCCGGGCTTTGGGTAGGCGACTTGCATGAAGATGCCGACCGAATTGCCGCGCCTGAAGGGCTTCCGTTTCCCACGTGAAATCATTTCCTTTGCTGTCTGGGCCTACCACCGGTTTGCCCTCAGCACCGCGGATGTCGAAGATCTTCTGGCAGAGCGGGGTGTGAAGGTCAGCCGTGAGACTGTACGCAAATGGGTGAACCGGTTCGGGTCGCACTTCGCAAAGTGCGTGAAACGGGATCGGCCCGCTGCCAACGACAAATGGCATCTCGACGAAGTCGTTATCCCAATCAATGGACGAAAATTCTGGCTTTGGCGGGCCGTCGATGCCAATGGCGATGTTCTTGATATTCTACTTCAGAAGCAGCGTAACGCGAAGGCGGCCAAGCGTTTTATGCAGCGCCTGATTGACCGCTTTGGCGCGCCACGCGTCGTCATCACCGACAAACTGCGCAGCTACATCAAGCCAATCCGCAACCTAGTAGGAGGTGCGGATCACAGGGCACACAAGGGCCTGAACAACCGGATCGAAGGATCGCACAGGCCGACGCGAAAACGCGAAAAGCTAATGGGGCGGTTCAAATCGCCCCGACAGGCACAGAGATTTCTGGCTGCCCATGACCAGATCAACACTGTCTTTCGCCCGCGCCGCTATCGCCTTTCCTCCGTCTCATACCGCCACGCCAGATCCGATGCCTTCGATCTCTGGAAAGACTATGCCCTCGAGATGACTGCTTGATTGGTCAAGTTCACGCAACTCTCGGACCCGCAAAAAACAAGTTGGCAATACCGTCAGCACTGCTTCCAGCACCATCGCCCCACGGGTTGCCGGTGCGCCTTGCGCTACATCGAGCCACGCCGCGATCGGACCCGGCTCGAGAGTCGGCAAAGCCCGACCCAAAGCCTTGATGGACACCGGCCGCTCCACCGCGTGCCGCCAGGCCTGATAAGCTTCTCCGGCCGGTCCAGGCAGATCACCGGGACGAAGCAAATGCACGGCGTCGCGCAACTCCCCTGCCCGCTCCGGTCGCCCTGAAAACGCAACACAAGCCTCGGCCGCGCGCAGCGCGAGCCGGTCCCGCAAC
>NZ_JSWJ01000001.1:0-179843 GCF_000826845.1 Phaeobacter sp. S60 | reverse complement strand
TATGTTTACAAGGACCGGGGCAAAATGCCATTCCCGCCATCGTTCTATGACGGCGTCTTACAGGCGGGTCTCCGCGCACTGGCTAAGGAGGACACATGATGGCAGATCAGATCATCACCGACGAAGTGAAGTATGTGACCGCAACGCAGGCCATCAACTCCCCGCGCTGGCCTTTTGGCCGAGACAAGTTCTATCGCATGGTCCAGCGGGGCAAGATCACGCCCAACATCCCATTCGAAGGGTCGCGCAAGGTTTACTCTGTGGCCCAGATCGACGGGCTATTTCAGGCCCCCAGCGAACAATAAAGCGGGGGCCAGAGTGGGGGCCAAAACCCCAAGACTGGGAAATTACCCAGCAATATCAAAGGGTGATTGGTGCGGACGGCGGGACTCGAACCCGCACGGCCATACGGCCAGGAGATTTTAAGTCTCCGGTGTCTACCATTCCACCACGTCCGCACAGCAGGCTAGGCCGCTGCTATCACAGACCTACCTAGGACGCTCCAGCGGTACAATGGGCTATCTGATCTGTTTGGCGAATTTTTCCGGGCGACGCCATGCGGCAACTTACAGCTCCACCTCCGGTGTGCCGGGGTCTGCACCTTCTGGGGCCAGCGGTCCACCTGGCGCCGCCAGATGCCGCTCCGGCAGCCAGGGGTTCAACGACAGCGCCTGCTCCAGCGCCACACGCGCCTCGCCCAGACGGGACAGCCCATATAGCGACAGCGCGCGCCCACTCATGGCAGCCACGTGGCGTGGCGACAAGGCCAGCGCCCGATCCAGATCCGTCAAGGCCGCCGCAAAATCCCGTCGCAGATAGTGAACGAAGGCACGCTGGTTATAGCCCTCGGCATATTCCGGACAATAGGCGACCAATCGGTCGAAGGCCTCCAACGCTCCCAGAAAATCAAAGGCTGAGCGCCGGGTCATCCCACGATCCAGCAAGGCCTGTGCCTCCGCGTTGGGGGCGTCTGCCCAATATTGCCAGAACTGGTTGGAGATCTGCTGCGCCGACGCCTCATCCGGGGCGGCCTGCACACGGCCAATCAACTGATCGACCGCGCCCTGATGATCCGGAGCCGCCGGGCAGCTTGCAATATCGCCGGATGGCGGCGGCGGCCCTGCCCCCTCCGCCTGCGCGAGGGACGCAGCCGTAGCGAAACCAAGACCAAGAAGCGGGGCAATCCAGAACTGTCGCATCCTACAATCTTGGCGCAAAGCCCTTGCCGGACAAGTCACGATTTCGCGCGCACCCGCCCGGCCTGCCGATCACGGCAGCACAGCGCTGTCCTCAATCACTGCCTGCATCGCCACATAGGTGGAGGTCGACGCCACATGCGGCAACGCAGAAATCTTCTCGCCCAGCACTGCCCGATAGGCCGACATGGATCGTGTCCGCACCTTCAGAAGATAATCAAAATGTGAGGCCATCAGATGCGCCTGTTCGATCTCGGGCACCCGCGCAAGGGCCGCGTTGAATTTCGCCAGGGCTGCCTCGCGGGTGTCCGTCAGTTTCACTTCGACGAACGCCACGTGATCCAGCCCCAGCCGGATCGGATCGATCAATGCCCGATAACCGGTGATGATCCCCTCAGCCTCCAGCCGCCGCAGCCGCGCCTGTGTCGGTGTCTTCGACAGCCCAATGCGCCGCGCCAGATCCGCGATCGACATGCGCCCGTCCTCGCCCAAGGCGGCCAGAATCGCCTGATCAAACCGATCCATTCCCGGAAAGTCCATTTGCATCGAAAACCCACTTCTTTTTGGCCCATTGCACTTCATATCCCACATTTTTGGCCGTTTGTCCCAACCGATTCACGATATCATGTGTGAAACGACCAACCTGGGCATCGCCCATGGTTCTTTCGGAGAGTTCCCAACATGACCGCGCCCCAAACCCAGACCACGCCCGCAATGCCTTCTGCGCCGACACCGGCGCACAGCGACGCCCTGCGCTATTACATTGATGCAGGCACCTATGTTGATCAGGCCCAGATGCGGGACCAGCTGTTCACGCTTGCCAATCTGGACGCGACAGACCGCAGCACCATCAGCGCCAATGCCGCGGCACTGGTGCGCGACATCCGCGGCCACTCTTCCCCCGGTCTGATGGAGGTGTTTCTCGCCGAATACGGGCTCTCCACCGATGAAGGCGTCGCGCTGATGTGCCTTGCGGAGGCGCTGCTGCGGGTGCCTGACGCGGACACCATTGACGCCCTGATCGAGGATAAGATCGCACCGTCGGAATGGGGCAAGCATCTAGGCAAATCCACCTCCTCACTGGTCAATGCCTCCACCTGGGCACTGATGCTGACCGGCAAGGTGCTGGATGAGAAACGCAGCCCCGTCTCCGCCCTGCGCGGCGCCATGAAACGTCTGGGGGAGCCGGTGATCCGCACTGCTGTCAGCCGCGCGATGAAAGAAATGGGCCGCCAGTTCGTGTTGGGCGAAACCATTGAAGGCGCCATGAAACGCGCGGCCGGGATGGAGGCCAAGGGCTATACCTATTCCTACGACATGCTGGGGGAGGCCGCCCGCACCGAAGCGGACGCTGCGCGCTATCATCTGGCCTATTCACGGGCGATTTCGGCCATCGCGGCAGCTTGCAACAGCGAGGACATTCGCCAGAACCCCGGCATTTCGGTGAAACTCTCGGCCCTGCATCCGCGCTATGAGCTGGCACAGGAAACCCGCGTCATGGAGGAGCTGGTCCCGCGTCTGCAGGCGCTGGCGCTCCTGGCCAAAGCGGCCGGCATGGGCCTTAATGTTGACGCCGAGGAGGCTGATCGCCTGTCGCTCTCGCTTGAGGTCATTGAGGAGGTGATCTCAGATCCGGCGCTCGCTGGCTGGGACGGCTTCGGTGTGGTGGTTCAGGCCTATGGCCCGCGCACAGGTGCGGCGCTGGATGCGCTCTATGACATGGCGAACCGTTACGATCGCCGCCTGATGGTCCGGCTGGTGAAGGGCGCCTATTGGGACACCGAGGTAAAGCGCGCCCAGGTGGAAGGCGTCGATGGCTTCCCGGTGTTTACCCACAAATCCCTGACCGATGTGTCCTATATTGCCAATGCCCGTAAGCTCCTGTCGATGACCGATCGGATCTATCCGCAGTTCGCCACCCATAATGCCCACACTGTCTCCGCCATTCTGCATATGGCGAAGGAGATCGATAATGGCGCCTATGAATTCCAGCGCCTACATGGCATGGGCGAGACCCTGCACCAGATGGTGCTGGAACAAAACCGCACCCATTGCCGGATCTATGCGCCGGTTGGGGCGCATCGCGATCTTTTGGCCTATCTGGTGCGGCGCCTGCTGGAAAATGGTGCCAACAGCTCCTTTGTGAACCAGATCGTGGACGAAAATGTCCCGCCAGAGGTGGTCGCGGCCGATCCTTTCGCTCAGGTCGAGGATCTGACCGCAAACCTGCGCAAGGGTCCCGACCTGTTCCAGCCGGAGCGCCCCAATTCGATGGGGTTTGATCTGGGCCACGCGCCCACCCTCGCGGCCATCGACGCCGCCCGCGCGCCTTGGAAGAGCCACAGCTGGGCTGCAGCGCCGCTGTTGGCCAAGGCGCCCGCGACCGCAACCACCACAGATGAGCCAGTGCGCAACCCTGCTGACCTGACCACCGTGGGCCAGGTGCAGACAGCCGGTGAGGCCGAGATTGACGCCGCACTCAGCGCCGCAACCCCTTGGGAGGCCAGCGCTGAGACCCGCGCCGAGATCCTGAACCGTGCGGCTGACCTCTATGAGGAAAACTACGGTGAACTGTTCGCCCTGCTGACCCGCGAGGCGGGCAAGACCCTGCCCGATTGCGTCGCCGAATTGCGCGAGGCGGTCGACTTCCTGCGCTACTACGCCGCGCGCATCCCGGCGGAACCGCCGGTTGGTGTCTTCACCTGTATCTCGCCCTGGAATTTCCCGCTGGCAATTTTCTCAGGTCAGATTGCGGCTGCTCTGGCGGTGGGCAATGCGGTTCTGGCCAAACCCGCAGAGCAGACGCCGCTGATCGCCCATCGCGCCATCTCGCTGCTGCATGAAGCGGGCGTGCCCCGCAGCGCGCTGCAATTGCTGCCGGGCGGCGGCGCCGTTGGTGGCGCCCTCACCTCCGATGCACGTGTCGGCGGCGTGGCCTTTACCGGCTCTACCGCAACCGCGCTCAAGATCCGCGCCGCCATGGCCGAGCACCTGCGCCCCGGCGCGCCGCTGATTGCCGAGACCGGCGGTCTCAACGCAATGATCGTGGACAGCACCGCTCTTCCAGAACAGGCCGTGCAATCCGTGATCGAAAGCGCCTTTCAATCCGCAGGTCAGCGCTGCTCGGCCCTGCGCTGCCTCTATCTTCAGGACGACATCGCCGACAATGTGCTGAAAATGCTGAAGGGCGCGATGGATGCGCTGCGGCTTGGCGACCCCTGGATCCTGTCCACCGACAGTGGCCCAGTCATCGACGAAGCCGCACGCGGAGGAATCCTCGCGCATATCGACGCCGCCCGCGCTGAGGGGCGGGTGCTGAAGGAGATGACCGCTCCGCAGGGTGGTACCTTCGTGGCCCCGACCCTGATCGAAGTCCCCGGCATTCAGGCGCTGGAACAGGAGATTTTTGGCCCGGTTCTGCATGTGGTTCGCTTCAAATCTCAGGATCTGGACCAGATCATCAGTGATATCAACGCCACCGGTTACGGGCTGACCTTTGGCCTGCACACCCGGATTGATGACAGGGTGCAATACATCTGTGACCGGATCCACGCGGGCAACCTCTATGTGAACCGCAACCAGATCGGCGCAATCGTCGGCAGCCAGCCCTTTGGCGGCGAAGGCCTCTCCGGCACCGGACCCAAGGCAGGCGGCCCCTTCTACATGACGCGCTTCTGCGCCCCGGACCGGCAGCAGGTGGCCGAAAATTGGCCCACCGAAACCGCGATCATGACCACCCTGCCCGCCCCCACCGGCCAGCCCATGCAGGAGGTCACCACCAGCCTGCCCGGCCCCACCGGTGAGTCCAACCGCCTGTCGCAGCTCGCGCGCCCGCCACTCCTCTGCCTTGGGCCGGGACAGCAGGCCGTCGCAGCGCAGGCCCGCGCGGTTCATGCCCTTGGCGGCACCGCAATTGAGGCTTCCGGCCCGATCGAGATGTCACAGCTGCCAACCATGGACGGGCTATCCGGCGTAATCTGGTGGGGCGATGCGGCCACCGCGCGCGAGATTGAGACCTGGCTGGCGAAACGCACCGGCCCGATCCTGCCGCTGATCCCCGGCCTGCCGGATATCGCTCGGGTGCAGGCCGAGCGGCATGTCTGTGTCGATATCACCGCTGCGGGCGGCAACGCGGCCCTTCTGGGCGGTATGTCCTGACTGGCGCACCAGTCTGGATGGCGCCCGCACAGGCGACGCGCGGGTAAGCTCTTGACGCTGGGCCATATTCGGCCCAGCGTTCCCCCATGTTTCCGATCCGTGACCACAACCCGTCCGGGCGCACGCCCTATGTGACCTACGCGCTGATGGTGGCGAATATCGCGATCTTTGCGCTGACCTATTTTGGCTATGACAGTCCGCGCCGCCTGACCGCGCTTTACAACGCCTACGCCCTGCTCCCGGCAGAGGTCACATCAGGCTACGACTGGAAAACGCTGCTGACCTCCACTTTCCTACATGGCAGCTGGATGCACCTTGGCGGCAACATGCTGTTTCTGTGGATCTTTGGCGACAACATGGAAGATGAAATGGGTCATTTCACCTTCCTCGCCTTCTACCTTGTCTCCGGGATCGGAGCGGGGCTGATCCATGTGGCCAGCGCACCATATTCACTGGTGCCGCTGGTCGGCGCCTCCGGCGCCATTGCCGGGGTCATGGGCGGGTATCTGCTGCTCTTCCCGCGGGCGCGCGTCGATATTCTGTTGATCCTGATCGTCTATTTCCGCGTCTTCTCAATTCCCGCCTTTGTGATGCTGGGTGTGTGGCTGGGCATGCAATTTCTGGGTGGCATCGGCTCTGATCCGCAGGCGGGCGGTGTGGCCTATTGGGCCCATGCGGGCGGTTTTGGTGTCGGGCTGGTGCTGACGATCCCGCTCTGGCTGCGGCGGGGCGGACCGGCCTATTGGGGCAAGACCCATGGACAGCCGCCCCACCCCAAGGTCAGCTACTCTGCCAGTCGCATCCCCCGCGTGGCGCGCAAATCCCGGCGTGATGACCACAGGAACAACCGCCGAGATAGCCCATGGGGCCGATAATGACGCGCCATCTCACATCCCTTAGAAAAGGCCCGCCTCAATGACCTCAGGCACACCCGCACCCGTCGCCACCGACGGCCCGACAACCTGCCATGCCAGCTGCCACTGTGGCGCGGTTGAGATCAGCGCCGACCTCCCCCGCGGCCTTGCCTCAGCCAGCCGCTGCAATTGTTCTTTCTGCATCCGCAGGGGTGCCGCCGCTGTCACTGCCCGCACCGCTAGCCTGCGCATCCTCAAAGGGGCGGAGGATCTTAGCCTCTACACCTGGGGCAGCCATACGGCGAAGCACTATTTCTGCAAGACCTGCGGCATCTATGTCTATCACCAGCGCCGCTCCGATCCGGCAGAATGTGGGATCAACCTCGGTTGCATCGACGGGGGCAACCCGCGCGCACATGCCGAAACCTATGGTGAGATCCCCTGGCACGATGGCGTGAACCACCCGTCGGACCAATAGGCAACAACAAAGCCGCCAGCCCACTCAGACAGAACGCACAAACGAAAAAACGCGACCCAAGGGCCGCGTTTCAAAACCTGCTATCGGACCTGATCAGTCCCGGATCACCTTGGCGAAGCCATCAAAGATCGCCTCATTGGCGCAGAGCACCTCGCCGGAGGTCAGGATATCATCCTCAGGATTCACCGCTTCAATCAGCCCGCCGGCTTCCTGCACGATGATGATACCAGCCGCCAGATCCCAGGCGTTCAGACGGCGTTCCCAATACCCTTCGTAGCGGCCCGCCGCCACATAGGCCAGATCCAGCGCCGCAGCGCCCCAGCGGCGCACACCGGCACAGGCCGGCATCAGCCGCGCCAGATCCTGCAGGGTCGCAGGCAGATCCGAGCGCCCGGCAAAGGGCAGACCGGTGGCGAAAATCGATTCAATCAAGCGGTGACGACCCGAGACACGGATACGGGTGTCATTCATCCAGGCGCCCGCACCCTTCTCGGCAAAGAACATCTCGTCCTTGGCGGCATCATAAACGACACCGGCCACAACTTTGCCCTTATGCTCCAGCGCGATGGAAATCGCCCAATGAGGCAGACCGTGCAAGAAGTTGGTGGTGCCATCCAGCGGGTCCACAATCCAGCGACGAGTCGGATCTGCGCCGTCCTCTTCGCCGCCCTCTTCGGCCAGCCAGCCATAGGTCGGGCGCGCGCCCATCAGCTCTTCTTTCAGGATCTTTTCCGCAGCGATATCGGCCTTGGAGACAAAGTCGCCCGCGCCCTTTCTCGACACCTGCAGGTTTTCAACTTCGCGAAAATCCTTGACCAGCGACCGCCCCGCCTTACGGGCAGCTTTGATCATGATGTTGAGGTTTGCGCTGCCAATCATGCGAAAGACTCCTGAGCAAATAGGGGGAGATGTCGGTCAAACCGTGCCTATACGCGCCTCATTGCCGCTTGCCAAGGCCCAATAGCGGCATAACCCCGCCCCCGGCGCACATGAGAGCTATGCCCCAGACGCATGTGTCTCGCGAGGGCGAGCGACGATGAGCGGACAGCCCATAGCCAAGCACCAAACCCCCAGGGCCAGCGCTCTACTGCTGCTGTAGCCTGCGCGCCTCAACCTTGGCCAGGCGGATCAGCTCCTGCATATAGGGCTTTTCCCGGTCCTCACTGCGGATCGCCGCATAAAGTCTGCGGGTGATCCCCTTGGATGTCAGGGGCCGTGTCACATAGTCCGAGGAGTATTTCACCTCCCGCACCACCCAGTCGGGCAGTACAGAAATGCCCCGGTTCGATGCCACCAACAGTAGGATCACCGCCGTCAGCTCCACCTGCCGGATATGTGCAGGCTCAACCCCCGCCGGGGTTAGCAACTGGCTGAAAATATCCAGCCGCGACTTCTCCACCGGATAGGTGATCAGGGTCTGGCCGCGAAAATCCTCAGCCTCAATATGGGGCTTCTCTGCCAGCGGATGCAGCGCAGAGGCCACAAAAACCGGTTTGTAATCAAACAGCTCAATGAACTCGATCCCCGGCAGAACCTCCGGGTCGGAGGAAATCACCAGATCAACCTCCTCCTTCTGCAGCGCGGGCAGCGCGTCAAAGGCAAGGCCCGGACGAATATCCACATCCACATCAGCCCAATTCTTGCGCAAGCCCTCCAACACCGGAAACAGCCATTCAAAACAGGCGTGACACTCAATCGCGATATACATCCGCCCGGTGTTGCCATCCCGCAGCGCAGAGAACTCCGCCTGCATCGCCTCCACCTGCGGCAAGACCTGATCCGCCAGCCGCAACAGCCGCAGCCCCGCCGCCGACAGCTTCATCGGTTTGGAGCGCCGCAGGAACAGTTCCACCCCGGCCTGATCTTCCAGCCCCTTGATCTGATGGCTCAATGCGCTCTGAGTGATATTCAGCTGATCCGCCGCCCGCGCCAGCCCGCCTTCCTGATGGATTGCCTTGATCGTGCGTAGGTGACGGAATTCGATATGCATCTATCGTGTCGCTCATGTTGTTCTTGAGTATTATGAAATTGTTTCACAATAGGCTGTATGCAACAAGAGATGAAATCATGCGGAGCGCTTTTTAAAATGACGACCCCTGACATCTCTTTTGAATTCTTCCCGCCGCAGTCTTTGGAGGCCTCATTTCGGCTTTGGGACACGGTGCAGACGCTGGCCCCACTCGCCCCCCGATTTGTCTCGGTGACCTATGGCGCCGGGGGCACCACCCGTGACCTCACGCGGGAGGCGGTGGCAACCTTGCACAACGCCTCCGGCCTCAATGTGGCGGCGCATCTGACCTGCGTCAACGCCACCAAAGCGGAGACCATGACGATAGCCGATCAGTTCGCTGAGGCAGGTGTCCGCGAAATCGTGGCCCTGCGCGGCGACCCGCCAAAAGGCGCCGCCGGGTTCGAACCTCACCCCGACGGCTACGCCAATTCGGTTGAACTGATCGCCGCATTGGCTGAACGCGATCAATTCTCCATTCGTGTCGGCGCCTACCCCGACCGCCATCCCGAAGCCACCAGCGCCCGTGCGGATGTCGACTGGCTGAAGCGCAAACTGGACGCCGGCGCGGATGAGGCGCTGACCCAGTTCTTCTTTGAGGCCGATACCTTCCTGCGCTTCCGCGATGACTGCGCCAAGGCCGGGATCGACACCAGCCGCATCACCCCCGGCATTCTGCCGATTGAAAACTGGAAAGGCGCGCGCAACTTCGCCAAACGCTGCGGCGCCACTATTCCGGCCTGGATCGACGATGCCTTTGACAAGGCGATCCGCGACGGTCGCGAAGATCTGCTTGCCACGGCTCTGTGCACTGAACTTTGCTCCGACCTGATGGACAACGGCGTCGACAAACTGCACTTCTACACGCTGAACCGCCCGGAACTGACCCGTGATGTCTGCTTTGCGCTTGGCATCACCCCCGATGTCTCGCTGGAGAACGTGGCGTAGCGCTTGCTCTGCGACCTGCGCGCTCCTAGCCTCCAATCCTGACGCCCCTGCTGTTTTCGGCTGGGGCGTTTTGTTCAGGACTAAGATCAGGATTGCCGCATGACCGCACCGTCTCCCTCATCCGTCGCGCCCTCCGCCGCCTCTCACCGACGCCGTGCCACAGGTCTCGCCGATCTGATGAAGCCTGAGGAGATTTCACTGATTTCCGGGTTGGAGTTCATGCAGTCCATTCTTGACGGCCGCCTGCCCGGTCCGCCCATCGGGGAAACCCTGGGCTACCATCTGCATAGCGTCGAGGCTGGCAAGGTGAGTTTTCGCGGCACACCAGAATTTGCTGTCACCAACCCGCTCGGCACGGTTCACGGCGGCTGGTATGGCACCCTGCTGGACAGCGCCATGGCCTGCGCCGTGATGACCCGCGTGCCCAAGGGGTCGGTCTATACCACGCTGGAATTCAAGGTGAACATCCTACGATCGATCCCGCTGGGCACCGAAATCGAATGTATTGGCCTCACCGATCACGTCGGGCGCTCCACCGGTGTCGCCCATGGCGAGTTGCGCGACATCCAGGATGGCAAGCTTTATGCCACCGGTTCCACCACATGCATTATTATGCGTAGCGCGCCAAGCTGATCCATCCTGCCCAGCGCCTACAAAGTCACGCCCGCACACCCACGCTGCGAAATCAGAGCGATTTAACCAATCGGTGCAAGCGCTGTTCGCGCAGACCAACCCGCATATCGCCACTAAGGCCAGTCGCGGCGAAACCCTCTCGCTCCCAGAATGCTCGTCCCCTTGGATTGGCTTCAACCACCGCAAGAAAAATCTGTGACGCCCTCCGACCACGTGCCAATGCTTCGACATGGGCCAGAAATGGCACGCCATAGCCAGCCCCTCTGGCCCATGGCCCCAGCACCATCAGTCCAAGATACGCATCCGCCGGTTCAGGAAACCCAAAAGACAACTCTGCCAGTCCAGACAGTCTTCCGGAGACAAACATTCCTAACCTGTAGGATCGTGCAGGATCACATCCGGGCGGCCCGTCTGTGAAAAAACTTTCGGCTTTGGCGCGCCCCGGTGCGAGCCCCTCGACCAGCATCCAGTAGTCCGGCGCGCCCCGATAAAACGCCTCCACCAGATCAAGATCACTCTGTGGGTTAAGCGCCCGTATATTCAGGTGCGGGATTGCCGCCGCTTTTAAACCAGATGAAGTTGAGCTTCTCATGCCTAACCTCCACGCTCAATCAATCAGTAGATGTAGAGAAAAACTGCTATTTATGCTAAAGTAAATCTTTAACCCGTAGCCTTCAATGCGGTCACTCATCGTGGAACATGTGAATATCGCATTAGAATTAATAAGAAATGTTCCTGCTCTCTTTCGTATTCTGGGCATCGTTGCCGTAACCCTCATAGCCACCCTGCCACTTTTGAAATCCGCCCATCCTGGGTACATCCTCGCTGGATTGGTTAGCGTCCAACTATTCGTGGCATTTCTGCTCCCCATACTCATATCGTCAAGCATCGAAGACAGCGCATGGCTGGACGATGCAAACTTGGGATGCGTTTTACTATCCGGCCTCAACCCTCAAAGGGACGATTTCTTGGCAGTCCGCGATGGCCCCGGCACTGACTTCACAAAAATCACACAGAGATACACGCACCAAAAACTATGGGCCCATGGGAAAACCTTTGGCTGGCTCAAAGTGAGATTCATTGAGAAAGGACAGCGAGTAGAGGGCTGGGTATTCCGCCGCTATACAACATCCACATCTTGCGCGTGAGCCGGAGAACCGGCCCCACAGCACACTACCACCAAGGCTCAGACCAAGCTGCCTAACGCGCCACTTTGGACAGCTCCGACTGCCACTGCGCCACGCGTTTGTCGGTGATATTGGCGCCCACGCTGCTGTGCAATCGCTCGCTGCTGTCCAACCCGACGCGACGGTTGCCGCGCAGCAGGAAAATCTTGCCCCAGCCGCGCCAGGTCCCGACCGAGGGCGCGGTCGGATCAACTGAAAACCGCATGCGCCAGTCACGCGGCAGCGGCAGCCCGCAGTTTTCGGCCCGCTCCAGCATCCAGACCAGAGAGACATTGGACAACGGCCGCGCCTCTTCAAATCCGCCCAGCTGCCCGCCCACATCGCCATGGCTGCCCCGGAACCAGACCTGCTCCACCTTGCCATCATGCCCGTCGGGGCATTCCCAGAGGACCGGCGCAAAGACCTGCCGGGTCTCATCCAGCGCCAGCGCGTGAAAACCGTTTTTTACATGTTTGCCGAGCTGATGGTTGTGAAACCCATGCCGCCGCTCCGCCCAGCGCCACAACAGCGGCAACCGCAGGCCCAGCGCCTTCACCGTGTCCCAGACGCCAACCATCTCGATCTCTACATCCCGGTGGCAATAACGCTCCGTAAAAGTGGAGGCGACACAGCCCCCGGTTTGCGCCGCCGCCTGCGCGGTGGCGCCTGCGTCTTCCGTCTCAGCGGTGTCGGGTTTAGCCGTCGTCAGCGATCCTTGCGTCTTGCCCGGTCCGCTGGCCGACGCACCACCACATTGGTAATGCCGATACGCAGTGCGGATGTTGCGCACGGTGGCATGTTCAGCCTTCAGAAGCCCGACCTCATCTATAACCCCAGCGAGCGAGCGCACCGCATAGGCGCCCCGCGAATAGCCCATGAGATAAATCCGGTCCCCCGGACGGTAGCGCGAGGCGAGATAGCCATAGGCACGCCGGATCTGACGGTTGATACCGCGCCCGATCATCACATCCGCAGTTTTGCGCCAGCTCTGCCATTGCACCCCCGCCTCATAAAAGACAGAGACCTGCGGGCCGACCTCCTGGCACAGCCGGTAGACCATGCCAGCGTGGGTTTCATGCCCCGGTTCCAATGTCGACATGGTGCCATCAAGGATGATCAGATGGGCCTGCGGCCCGCGCAGCTTGGTCTCGGCAGAATGCTCGGAGCGCAGCGGGCGCCCAAGCCATCCCAGGATCCTCTTACTCAGCTGCGTCAGCGACATTCCTCAATGCTTCCCATAGTCTAAGTGGTGTGTAAGGCATCTCAACCTGCCGCACGCCACGATCCCAGACCGCGTCCTGCACGGCATTTGCCACCGCTGCCAACGCGCCCACGGTCCCGGCCTCGCCGCAGCCCTTCATGCCCATCGGGTTCTGGGTCGATGGCACCGGCGCAAAACCTACATCAATCATCGGCACATCCGCCGCACGCGGCAAGGCGTAGTCCATAAACGATGCTGTGAGCAGTTGCCCATCGGCATCATAGACCACCCGCTCCAGCAGCGCCTGCCCCAGCCCCTGCACCACCCCGCCATGCACCTGACCTTCGGCCAGTAGCGGGTTGATCAGATTGCCGAAATCATCGACCACGGTATAGCGGTCCACATGGCTGACGCCGGTTTCCGGGTCGATCACGATCTCGGCAACATGGGCACCGTTTGGAAACGACCGCCCCGGCAACTTGGCCCGTGCCGTGTGACGCAGCAACGCGTGATGCCCCTGCGCACGGGCCATCTCAGCGGCCTCCACCAGGGTTGGCCGCTGGTTGCTGCCCGGTGCGCTGAACTGCTCGCCATCAAAGGTGACAGACTGAGGCTCCACGCCCAGTTGCTCTGCCAAAAAGGGAATGAAAGCGTCGATCATCACATCAACTGCCGCCAATGTGGCATTGGCCTGAGTGGTCACTGACCGCGATCCACCAGTGCCGCCACCCTGCGCGATGCGGTCGCTGTCGCCCTGCACCACGGTAATATCTGCTGCAGGAATACCTGTCTGGTCCGCCAAAAACTGCGCATAGACCGTCTCGTGGCCCTGCCCGTTGCTCTGCGTACCGACATAGATGCTCACCCGCCCCTCCTCTTCAAAGGCAACTTCCGCGCTTTCTGAAGGATCCCCCAAAATACTTTCGATATAGTAACACAGGCCAACGCCCCGTAAATTTCCCTGCAACGCATCGGCGGCCCTGCGCTGTGCGAATCCGGCCAGATCCGCCGCCGCTTCGGTGCGGGCCAGAAGCTGATGGAAATCGCCCACATCATATGTCTCATCCGTTGCGGTCTTGTACGGGAACTGATCCGCACGGATGAAATTGCGCCGCCTAAGCTCCCATGGGTCAACCCCCAGCTCGCGCGCGGCATGATCCATCGCCCGCTCCAGCACATAGATCGCCTCAGGACGTCCTGCCCCGCGATAGGCATCCACCTGTGCGGTGTTGGTATAAATCCCCTCCACCCGCAGCCAGGTGGTGCGAATGTCATAGACCCCCGCCAACACCCGGCTGAACAGCTGTGTCTGCACCGGCTGGCCGAAATGGGAATTATACGCCCCCAGATTACACTGTGAATGAACCCGGTAACCGGTGATGCGCAGATCCGCGTCAAAGGCCAGTTCCGCGAGTGAGGTCAGATCCCGCCCGGCATTGTCGCTCAGCATCGCCTCGCTGCGGTCCGACATCCACAGCACGGGCCGTCCCAGCAGGCGCGCGGCCTGGGCCACCACAAAATACTCAGGGTACGGCATCGCCTTCATGCCAAAGCCACCGCCAACGTCGGGCGTGGTGACATGCACATCCTCCGCCGCCAATCCCAGCTTGTCGCTGAGCTGCTTTTTCATCGCCCAGACGCCTTGCCCACCGTAGGTGAACTGCAAACGCCCCTCGGCCCAATTGGCAAAACAGCCGCGCGGCTCCATCGTGTTGACGATGATCCGGTTGTCCTCAACCTGCAGCGCCACGCGATGCGCGGCCGACGCGAAGGCCGCCTCGGTTGCCGCCTCATCCCCCATGCCCCAGTCAAAGGCCCGGTTGTCCGGCGCCTCTGCGTGCAGCTGTTCGCCGCCCACTGCCAGATCCACCTTGGCCGGCAGATCGTCGATATCCAATTCGATCAGCTCCCCCGCATCACGGGCCTGCTCCAGCGTCTGCGCGATCACCACGGCGATCGGCTCGCCCACGAACCGGACGCGACCGCGGGCCAGCATCGGGCGTTCCGGCGCGGCACCCTTGCTGCCATCGCGGTTGTCCACCACCGCGCCATCCATGCCCACGCAGATGCCAGCGGCCTCCAGATCAGCCAGTGTCAGGATGGCTTGCACGCCCTCAGCCTCACGAGCCATCTCAAGATCCAGATTGGTGATGGTGCCATGGGCCACCGGGCTGCGCAGCACCCAGGCCCGCAGTGCGCCAACCGGTGCGGCATCTTCCAGATAGCGCCCCTGCCCGGTCAGGAACCGTATATCCTCAACCCGCCGCACCGGTTGGCTTTTGCCGAATTTATCCATCTCTGCCCCTGCCCTCACTGATATGCTGGACCCGGTTTGCCGATGGCAAACACACAAACGCGGCGCGCAGGTGATATGCCCTGCGCGCCGCGCCAATTGATCCCGTCAGATGCGACAGTAGCCTTAAGGGCGCGCTTGTCCAGACAGCTCGATCACCGTCGCCACGTCAGACAGACCATAGCCGTTGAACTGCGTGCTCATGGCCGAGGAATAGGCGCCAAGACCGGGGAACAGCACATAGTCACCAATCTGCGTATCGCGTGGCAGCGGCAGACCATCCGGCAGCCGGTCCAGACTGTCACAAGTGGGGCCAAAGACCACGCGCGGCTGGGCGTCTGCCCCCCGACGGGTGCCATCAGCGGCAACCACTTCGACCCGTCCCGGCAGACCCATGTCGCGGATATCCACCAGGCCGCCATAGATCCCGTCGTTGAGGAACACCACCTCACCGGCCTTGCGCATCCCCTTGATCCGCGCCGCCAGCGTAAAGCTCTCCGACACCATCGCACGCCCTGGCTCGCAGATCAGCACCGGTTGCTCCGCACCAAAGGCCGCCTCTGCCGCCACGGAGATCGCGGCAAAAACCTTCTCCAGATCCGGTGCCACCCCATCACGGTTCGCCGCAAAGCCACCACCGACGTTCAACCGCGCAATCTTTACCCCTGCGGCGTCGATGATGCGCTTGGCCGCATGGACATATTCGACCCAGGCGCTTTCATCCTCGCACTGCGTTCCGGGGTGGAAACACAGCGCAGGCGTCCAGCCTTCCGCCGCCACCCGCTTCAGCAATTCGACCGCCATATCCGGCTCTGCCCCGAACTTGCTGCCAAAATCATAGGCCGCACCCGCCACCGGCAGGGCAAAGCGCACAGCGATTTCACAGCTCTTGGGCACATCGGCCAGCTTGTCCAGCTCGCTCGGCTCATCCACCGACCAGCTCGCCACCCCATGGGCGATGCCGGCGGCGATCTCAACGTCCGAGCGTACCGGGTTGTTGTAATGCATCACCGCGTCCGGGCTGGCGGCACGCACCGCGTCCATCTCCGCAGGCGAGGCCACGTCAAATCCGGTAATGCCTGCCGCCACCAGATTGGACAGCACCGCCGGATGCGGGTTCGCCTTCACCGCGTAGGTCACCAGCCCCGGAAAACCGCGCTGAAACCGGTTGGCCACCTCATGCAGCACGCGCGGCGAAAAATACAGGATCGGATGATCCGGTGTACTGCGCGCCAAATGGGTTTCAGGGGAAAGCCAGAGAGGTGGGATCTGCTGCATGGATATCGGCCTTAATTGGATGTTTTTTCCATTTTCCGCCACTACGCCGTCGATTTCGCTCGTCACATTGCCTATAATGACGAAAGATAACGTCACATCGCAGGCCACATATGCAAACCGACGAAACCGACCAGAACCTCCTGACGCTCCTGCGGGAAAACGCCCGCCGCCCGGTGGCCGATCTGGCACGCCGTCTGGGCCTTGCACGCACCACTGTACAGGCGCGGATTGAACGATTGGAAAGCTCCGGCGTGATCAGCGGTTACACGCTGCGCACCTCGGCACAGGCGCGCCCGCCATTGCAGGCGACGGTGCTGATCTCGATTGAACCACGCTCCGGCCCTGAGGTTCTGGCCCGATTGCGCGGACTGCCGGGCGTCGAAGTCGTGCATACCACCTCAGGCCGGTTTGACCTCTTGGCGCAGGTGGTGGCGCAAACCACCACTGAGCTGGACGAGACGATTGATCGCATCGGCGAAGCACGCGGCGTGCGTTCCTCCGAGAGCCTGATCCATTTGGCCACAAAGCTGGATCGCACCGGCCAGTAGATTGCCCGCGCCAGTAAATTACTCACGAAGGGCTGATCAGCTGATGCGGCGGCTGCAAAAATCTTCCCTAAAAATTCGTGCGCCCGGCCACCCCTGCGGTATTCGCATCAAGGGTGCCCGGGCGACTTGAAACCATGGCGATCGGTAGGCAAGGCCCGAGGGAGGCCTGCTGATGAAAGGGCAGCTTGGAACCCACCCTGGTCAACCGGATGCGACATCACTCACTGTCATCAGCAACCCAGTTTCCCCGTCATCCACCGTGCCGGACTAAGCTTAAAACGTCGTTATCACGAAGATCGTTCCAATCTTTTTTCAATTCGCCTAAATCGCGCACCGGTCCGCCGCGCCGGTTTCTCTATCGAGACTTCCCCTTTCCCACACCATTCGGTATGGGATGACCCGATCAGACAGATACGCAGGCAGGACATTCCGATGGCGATGGACAAGACATTTAACGCAGCCGAAGCCGAAGCCCGGCTTTCCGAGGCCTGGGAGAAGGCAGGCTGTTTCCGCGCAGGCGCAAATGCCAAGCGCAGCGAAACCTACAGCGTTATGATCCCGCCCCCAAACGTCACCGGCGTCCTGCACATGGGCCATGCCTTCAACAACACACTCCAGGACATCCTGATCCGCTGGAAGCGCATGCAGGGCTATGACACGCTCTGGCAGCCCGGCACCGACCATGCCGGCATCGCCACCCAGATGGTGGTGGAGCGTGAGCTGGCCAAGGACGGCAAGAAACGCACCGACTTCTCCCGCCCCGAGTTCCTTCAAAAAATCTGGGAATGGAAAGAGCAATCCGGCGGCACCATCATCAACCAGCTGAAGCGTCTCGGTGCCTCCTGTGACTATGACCGCACCGCCTTCACCATGGCAGGCGCGCAGGGCGACACCCGCACCGGACACGAGAATTCCCCGAATTTCCACGACGCCGTCATCAAGGTCTTTGTTGAGATGTACAACAAGGGTCTGATCTACCGTGGCAAGCGGCTGGTGAACTGGGATCCGCATTTTGAAACCGCGATCTCCGACCTTGAGGTGGAGAATATCGAGGTTGCGGGCCATATGTGGCACTTCAAATACCCGCTCGCCGGTGGTGCCACCTACACCTATGTGGAGAAAGACGAAGACGGCAACGTCACGCTGGAGGAAGAGCGCGATTATATCTCCATCGCCACCACCCGCCCGGAAACCATGCTGGGCGACGGCGCGGTGGCGGTGCATCCTTCGGATGAGCGCTACGCCCCCATCGTGGGCATGCTCTGCGAAATCCCCGTCGGCCCCAAGGCGCAGCGCCGCCTGATCCCGATCATCACGGATGAATACCCGGACAAGGATTTCGGCTCTGGCGCGGTGAAAATCACCGGCGCCCATGATTTCAACGACTATCAGGTCGCCAAGCGTGGCGGCATTCCGATGTATAACCTGATGGACACCAAGGCGCATATGCGCAGCGACGGCGCGCCCTATGTAGAAGAGGCCGCCAAAGCACAAGCCATCGCCAATGGTGAGGCAGAATTCACCGAAGCCAGCATCGCCGCGATGAACCTGGTGCCGGAAGAATACCGTGGCCTGGACCGTTTCGAGGCGCGCAAACGCGTGGTCGCCGATATCACCGCCGAAGGTCTCGCCGTGATGCAGACCGTGACCAAAACGGTGAAGGATGAGGACGGCAACGAGAGCGAAGTCTCCGAAACTGTGGCCTACGTTGAAAACAAGCCGATCATGCAGCCCTTTGGCGACCGCTCCAAAGTGGTGATTGAGCCGATGCTGACCGACCAGTGGTTCGTGGACGCGGCGAAGATCGTCGCCCCGGCGCTGGACGCGGTGAAAGACGGCACCGTCAAGATCCTGCCGGAAAGCGGCGAGAAGACCTATTACCACTGGCTGGAAAACATCGAGCCCTGGTGCATCTCGCGCCAGCTGTGGTGGGGTCATCAGATCCCGGTTTGGTTTGATGCTGACGGAAATCAATACTGTGCCAACTCAGAGGAAGAAGCCCAAAAAGCCGCTCAGATTTCGCTCTTTGGCAAATACTTTGCTGGCGGAAAAAACACGCTGTTTGACTTCTTCACCGAAAACGGACTTCCCGAACAGGATCCGGCGGAGATCGAGCAATTCGCCTCTGGTCTCTGGAAAATTGTGCCTCTTACCCGCGACCCCGACGTGCTGGACACCTGGTTCTCCTCCGGTCTCTGGCCGATCGGCACCCTCGGCTGGCCTGAGCAGACCGAAGAACTGGCAAAATACTTCCCGACTTCGACCCTCGTCACCGGTCAGGACATTCTGTTCTTCTGGGTTGCGCGGATGATGATGATGCAGCTGGCGGTTCTGGATCAGGATCTGCCGGTTGAAAAACGCATCCCCTTCGACACCGTCTACCTCCATGGCCTCGTCCGCGATGCCAAGGGCAAGAAGATGTCGAAATCCACCGGCAACGTGGTCGATCCGCTGGAGATCATCGACGAATACGGCGCCGACGCGCTGCGCTTCACCAATGCGGCGATGGCCAGCCTTGGTGGCGTGCTGAAGCTCGATATGCAGCGCATCGCGGGCTACCGCAACTTTGGCACCAAACTGTGGAATGCGGTGAACTTCGCCCATTTCAACAACGTCTATGACGCCGAAACCCCGGCCTATGCCTGCCACGACGCCAAGGCCGCGGTGAACCAATGGATCATCGGTGAGACCGCCAAGGTCCGCGTGGAAGTGGACGCCGCTCTTGAGGCCTACCGCTTCAACGACGCGGCCCTCGGTCTTTATGCCTTTGTCTGGGGCAAGGTCTGCGACTGGTACATCGAACTCAGCAAACCGCTGTTCAACTCCGAGGATGAGGCGGTGATCGCCGAGACCCGCCAGACGCTTGGCTGGGTGCTGGACCAGTGCATGATCCTTCTGCATCCGATCATGCCCTTCATCACCGAAGAGCTCTGGGGCAACACCGCCAAGCGCGACACCATGCTGGTGCATGAAGATTGGCCGACCTATGGCGCCGAGTTGGTCAACGCCGATGCGGACGCCGAAATGAACTGGGTGATCACCGCGATTGAGAATATCCGCTCCACCCGCGCGCAGATGCATGTGCCCGCCGGTGCCAAAATCCCGATGGTGGTGACAGAATTCTCCGATCAGGCGCGCGCCGCCTGGGAGAAGAATGAGGCGATGATCCAGAAACTTGCGCGGATCACCACGCTGGAGCAGGTTGAGACCTTCCCCAAAGGCTGCGCCTCCGTGGCGGCCCCCGGTGCGTCCTTTGGCCTGCCGCTGGCGGATGTGATCGACGTGGATGCTGAAAAGGCCCGTCTGGAGAAAACCCTCGGCAAACTCGCCAAGGAGCTGGGTGGCCTACGCGGACGTCTGAACAACCCCAAATTTGCCGCCTCCGCGCCGGAGGAGGTCGTCGCCGAAGCCCGTGAAAACCTTGCCCTGCGCGAGGAAGAAGAGGCCAAGATCAAAGAGGCGCTGGCGCGTCTGGCTGAAATCGGCTGATCGCCTATAATAACGGGGCAAGCCACTGGTATCATTACCGGCTTGCCCCAAAAACCGCGCATTGGACAGTGCCGCAGACCGCTGGTGCTTCTGCGCAGCGCCCCAAGGGTGCCGTCACATCTGCGCTAAATCTGCGCAAATCGGCCCATTGGCTGAACGGTCCCGTCAAATCTTCCGCATAAGGGGAAAAACCGCGCAATGCGGTCATTGCCTTTGGCCCGGTTCTGTATCAGCCTGTGACAACAGCTTGATATCCGCGCCAGAAAGGACCCCCCCATGCCCAAAGGATACTGGGTCGCCCATGTCGACGTTGATGATATGGACCGCTACAAGAACTATGTTGCGGCCAATGCGGCCCCCTTTGCCGAATACGGTGCCAAATTCCTGATCCGTGGCGGCCCCAAAGAGGTCCGCGAGGGCCAGACCCGCGCCCGCACCGTGGTGATCGAATTCAAGGATTTTGCCACCGCCAAAGCCTGTTACGACTCCGTCGCCTATCAGCAGGCCAAGGCGCTGCGCGATCCGGTCTCCACCGGCGATATGGAAATCATCGAAGGCTACGGCGACTAGGGCCCGCTTGGTTCTGGACGCGCTCAAGGGTAGAATAGTGCCATGCTGAAAAAACTGTTTCAGGTCTTTCGACCGCAAAAGACCCCCGCCCAGCCGGACCCCGATGCCGAGCTGGCGCTTGGCGCGCTGCTGGTGCGGGTGGCGCAATCAGACCGGGACTACCAGCTGGAAGAGATCAGCCTGATCGACCGCATTCTGGCCCGTCTCTATCAACACGACGCGATTGAGGCGGCAAAGGTCCGCGCCGCCTGCGAAAAACTGCACGCCGCCGCGCCGGAAACCGACACGTTCGGTCGCCTGATCCGCGAAACCACCGGGCTTGAGGAACGGCTCGCGGCGCTGGATGCGCTTTGGGAGGTGGTGTTGGCGGATGGCCATGAACACCCCGGCGAGATGAAGATCGTCGAGGACGCACGCAAGGCGATGGGCCTCTCCAAGGCCGACAGCGACACCGCCCGTGCCCGCGCGCAGGGCAAACTCCTTGGCCCGGAGCAGGGCGTGGCCGCAGGCCAGCCAGCCACAGAAAGCACGCTTGCAGGCGCCACCACGGTATCGCCCACCCCCGACCCGTCAGATAAGGAGCCGCAGCCATGATCAAGGAACTGCTTGGACGACTGCTGGCCCCCGCGCCGGAGCCGTTGGACGATGGCGATGCGCGCCTCGCCCTTTGCGCCCTTCTGGTGCGGATTGCGCGGTCTGATCACAATTACTCCGACGATGAGCGGGACCGGATCGACCGGATCCTGCGGGCGCGCTACGATCTCGACCTGGGCGGCGCCATCCTGTTGCGCGAACAGGCCGAGGCGCTGGAGGCCGAGGCCCCCGACACCGTCCGCTTTACCCGCGCGATCAAGGACGCCGTTGCGTATGAAAACCGCATGGCCGTGGTCGAAGCCCTGTGGCAGGTGGTGCTGGCCGATGGCAAGCGTGACGCGGCCGAGGACGCGCTTCTGCGCCTGTCTGCCAGCCTCCTGGGGGTAAGCGATGTTGACAGCGCCCGTGCCCGTCAACGCGCGGAGGCCAGCTCATGATCGCCAGTCTGGCGATGTATGACCGCCCCGAAACCGCCCCTGCCCTGGATGCCCTGTGGCAGGCGATCCGCACCGAACTGGCCGCGGCCTCCATCGACGCGCCGGAAACCCTCACCCGTGGCGGCGATCTCTGGTCGATCTGGTCCGATTCGAAGCTGCTGCTGGCGCAGACCTGCGGCCTGCCCTACCGCACCCGTCTCTATGAGCAGGTCACTCTGGTTACAACGCTGGATCACGGCGTCGCGGATTGCCCGCCGGGGCACTACAACAGCGTCTTCATCGCCCATCGCAACCGCGCAGGCCATAGCCTTCGAGAGATCGCTGGCGGCAGCTTTGCCTATAATGAGGCGCTGTCGCAATCCGGCTGGGCCGCGCCGATGCTGCATCTGCGCGACCTCTCCCTCCTCCCCGGCAGCCTGTTTCAATCCGGTAGCCACAGCGCCTCCGCCCGTGCGGTGGCCGAAGGCACCGCCGATTTCGCCGCCCTTGATGCGGTCAGTTGGGCCTTGATGCAGGCGCATGACGATTGGGTCAAAGATCTGGTCGAAGTGGCGCGGACACCGCCAACGCCGGGCCTGCCGCTGATCACCGCCAGCAGCCGTGATCCGGCCCCCCTTCGTACCGCTGTTGCGCAGGCTGTCGCCAATCTGGATGATGACCACCGCAGAACCCTGCATCTGAAGGGTGTGAGCGAGATCCCACCGGGCGCCTATCTGGCAGTACCGACACCACTCGGCCCGGTGCTGACCGAGCAATCCATCCGCCAGCAGGCGGCAGGCTGACCCACCCGACCCCTCCGCTCGGGCCTGTGCCGGAGCGGGAACCACATCCCCTACAACCGCGCCGCGACCTGCCCGGTGCGGATACCCACACGACAGGGCTGACGCAGAGGTCGGCAGAAGGCCCACTGGTGAACAGTCCAAGGACAATTTGATCAGATTACCCGCCAAAATGCCAATTTCCTCGCGTGCCTTCTCGGTTTGCACGTTGCATCCGCTCTTTTTTTCGGTCCAATAAGGACGAATTCAACGACAATTGGACGAGAGACACCTTGACCGACACAACGCCAGTTCTGGAAATCCGCGGCCTGCACAAGTCATATGGCGAGCTGGAAGTGATCAAAGGTGTCGATATCACCGCCCACCGCGGCGATGTGGTTTCCCTCATCGGATCCTCCGGGTCGGGCAAGTCCACTCTGCTGCGCTGCTGCAACCTGCTGGAAGACAGCCAGGAGGGTGATATCCTCTTCAAGGGTGAGCCGATCAACTGGTCCGGAACCGGCCTTGCCCGGCGTCCTTCTAATGCGAAACAGGTGCTGCGCATCCGCACCAACCTGTCCATGGTGTTCCAGCAGTTCAATCTCTGGGCGCATATGACCATTCTGCAAAACGTGATGGAGGCCCCGCTGACCGTCCTCGGTCGTGACCGCGCCGAGGTGGAAGAGGCCGCCCGCAAATACCTCACCAAGGTGGGGATCGGCGACAAATGTGATGCCTTTCCGGCGCAGCTCTCCGGCGGCCAGCAGCAGCGTGCAGCCATCGCACGCGCGCTTTGCATGGAACCTGAGGCGCTGCTGTTTGACGAACCCACCTCCGCCCTCGACCCCGAGCTGGAGCAGGAGGTGGTCAAGGTGATCAAGGATCTCGCCGCTGAAGGCCGCACCATGATCATCGTGACCCATGACATGAACATGGCCGCAGATGTCTCCAGCCACATCGTGTTTCTGCACAAAGGCCTGATCGAAGAAGAAGGCAGCCCGGACGAAGTCTTCGGCAGCACCCGATCGGAACGTCTGCAAGGCTTCCTTGCCTCCACGCGTCACGGCAAATAACCACCAACAAAAACCAAACCAAACGGGAGTAACCTCATGAAATCTCTTATCCTCGGCACCGCAGCCCTGGCCCTCACTGCGGGCATCGCAATGGCGGACACTGTGCGTCTGGGCACCGAAGGCGCCTACCCTCCGTATAACTTCCTGAACGATGACGGTCAGGTTGACGGTTTTGAACGTGAGCTGGGCGACGAGCTGTGCAAGCGCGCTGAGCTGGACTGCGAATGGGTCACCAACGACTGGGATTCGATCATCCCCAACCTGCTGTCCGGCAACTACGACACCATCATCGCCGGCATGTCGATCACAGCCGAGCGTAAGGAAGTTGTGAACTTCACCACCGGCTACACCCGCCCATCGCCCTCCGCCTATGCGGCGATGTCGGCTGATGTCGATGTGAACAGCGCCGTGGTGGCAGCTCAGGCCTCCACCATTCAGGCCGCCCATGTCGCCTCCACCGGTGCCACCCTGGTTGAATTCCCTACTCCGGATGAAACGGTTGCCGCTGTGAAAGCTGGCGAAGTGGACGCGGTCATGGCCGACAAGGACTTCCTGATCCCGATCGTGGGCGAAACCGAGATGGAATTTGTCGCAGATGACGTCCTCTTGGGCGACGGCATCGGCATGGCGTTCCGCAAGTCCGATGACGAGCTGCGCGGCAAGTTCGACGTGGCCATCGAATCGATGAAGGCAGACGGCTCCCTGAACGCTCTGCTGAAAAAATGGGAAATCGAAGGCCAGTTCTGAGCCCTCGCAGCATCCTGATATCAAAGAAGGGGGGCACCATGCCCCCCTTCACCCTTGACCGGTCCCGGCCCCATCGGTGCCCCTGACCCGTCCCTGTCCGAACGAGGCCCGCCATTTTCTCCTTTTGCTCTGATCCGGCCAGCCTGGAGGGTTTCCAGTGGCTGAGCTGTTACCTGACCACCGGCAAGCATTTTGCTTTCTACGCCTCCTTCGGGACGGTGCTGCTGCTTCTGGCCGTCACCGCCCCGGCGGCGCTGGCGTTTGGCTTTGGCGGCGCCATGGCTGCACGCGCGCAATTCGCGCCGCTCTCCTGGCTGGGCAAGGCCTATATCGCAGTGGTGCGTGGCGTGCCGGACATCGCATTCTTCCTGTTCTTCGTGATCGCATTGGATCAGGGCATTGAATATCTGCGCCATCAGGTGAAATGCCCCGACTGGGACGCGCCGGTACGGCAAGGCAATGACTTTGTTGTCTGTGACATTGCCAAGATGCCGCTCAGCTCCTCCGATCAGTGGATCCACGAGGTCTACGGCTTCTCGCTTGCGGTGGTGACCTTTGCCATCGTGTTCGGCGCCTTTGCGGCCAATGTGCTGTTTGGCGCGATGCGGGCCGTGCCCCGCGCCCAGATTGAAACCGCCGAAGCCTATGGCATGACCCATCGCCAGGCCTTCTGGCGCATTCTGGTGCCGCAGATGTGGACTTATGCGCTGCCCGGCCTGTCGAACCTGTGGATGGTGCTGATCAAGGCCACGCCACTGCTGTTCCTGCTCGGGGTTGAGGATATCGTCTACTGGGCGCGTGAGCTTGGTGGCTCCAAAACTGCCCGCTTCACCGATTACCCCCATGGTGACTGGCGGATGTGGTACTTCCTCGGCCTGCTGGTGTTCTACCTCGCCTTTACCAAACTCTCCGAAGTGGTGCTGGAGCGCATCCGCACCCGTCTGTCCCATGGGCAGGCCACATTGGCAGGCGAAGCCCAAAGGAAAGCGTCATGAGCTGTTTCCAGACCCTTCAGGAGTACGGCCTGCGCGCACTTGGCATCGGCGAACGCATGTTGCCCCGCAGCGATTTCACCCTCTGCGATCAGTTTGTCCTCATCGGCTCGGGCATGCTGTGGAACATCTACTTCGGCGCCATCGCCGTCGTCATCGGCTTTGTCATCGCCAATGGTGTGGCACTGGCCAAGAATTCTACCTCAACGCCGCTGCGCAAAACCGCTGAATGGTTCATCTTCATCTTCCGTGGCTCGCCGCTGTTCATTCAGTTCTTCTTTGCCTACTTCCTGTTCCTGCAGCTGAAGTCGGTCTCGCCAATCTTCAATCTGCTGTCGGCGGCCTGGCTTGGCGCGCTGATCGTGCTGATCCTCAACACCGCCGCCTATTCCGCCGAGATCTTCTACGGCGCGCTGCGCTCGATCCCCAAGGGCGATATCGAGGCGGCAGATGCCTATGGGCTGTCCGGCTGGACCCGCTTTCGCCGAATCATGTGGCCAACAATGATGCGTCTGGCCTGGCCGTCCTACACGAACGAGGCGATCTTCCTGTTCCATGCCACCACCCTGGTGTTCTTCTCTGGGTTCCCGGCCTGGCAACAGCGCGGCGATGCGCTCTATTACGCCAGCTATTTCGCGGATAAGACGTTCAACCCCTTCGTGCCCTATCCGATCCTGGCCTTCTATTTCATCCTGCTGACGCTGGTGGTGATTGGCATCTTCGGCGTGATCAACACCCGGCTGAACGCCCATCTGCCGCAGGAAAAACGCCGCAAGATCCGCTACAGGCCCAACCTGATCCGCTGATCAACTTGCTGGAACCCAGCAACCCAAAGGCGCCCACTGCGGCGCCTTTTTCTTTGCCCTGCTGGTGCCTGTGATCGGGCCAACAAAACTTTTGATCAAATTTTCTTTGCGTCTTGCGGATCCTGCTTTAGTAATGGGGCAATCAACTAGGGAGCCTCCGATGGATCTGTCTCATCTGCGCACTATCCGCATTGCCGCCTGTGACCTGAACGGGCAGATGCGCGGCAAGCGTATGCCCGTGGGGCTGGCAGACAAGCTGGCAGATGGCGCCGCACGGATGCCGATCTCTACCCTCAACGTCGATCTTTGGGGCCGCGATGTCGAAGACAACCCGCTGGTGTTTGAGACCGGCGACGCCGATGGCGTGATGCTGCCAACCGAACGTGGCGCCGTCCCGATGCCCTGGCTGGCCAACCCATCCGCGCTGGTCCCGATGGCGATGTACTGGGAAGACGGCCGCCCCTTCATGGGCGACCCGCGTCATGTGCTGGCCGATGTGCTGACCCGCTACCAGCAGCGCGGCTGGCGCGTTGTCGCCGCCACCGAGATGGAGTTCAGCCTGCTGGATGACAGCGGCGCACAGCCCGCCCCGCCCATCGACCCGTTCACAGGCCGGGAGCTGGATCAGCAGTCGGTCCTGTCGGTCGCGGAACTTGATGCCTTTGATGCGTTTTTCACTGATCTCTATGAAGGGTCGGAGGCGATGGGCATTCCCGCCCAATCCGCCATTTCGGAGGCGGGGCTGGGCCAGTTTGAAATTAACCTCAACCATCAGGATGCCATGCGCGCCGCCGATGATGCCTGGCTGTTCAAGGCCTTGGTCAAAGGTCTGGCCCGCAAGCACGGTTTTGCCGCCACATTCATGGCCAAGCCCTATGCCGAAGAGGCTGGAAACGGCATGCATGTGCATTTCTCGGTCGAGGATGAGGACGGCAACAATATCTTCAACGATGGCACCGAACGCGGCTCGGATCTGCTGATGAACGCAGTGGCCGGCTGCCTCACCGCGATGCCCGCCAGCACGCTGATCCTGGCCCCACACGGCAATTCCTACGACCGGCTGGTGCCCGGCGCCCATGCCCCGGTCAGCGCCGCCTGGGCCTATGAAAACCGCACCGCCGCAATCCGTATCCCCGGCGGCAGCCCCAAGGCGCGCCGCATCGAACACCGGGTCGCAGGCGGCGATATCAACCCCTATCTGATGCTTTCCGTGGTGCTCGGCGCGGCGCTCGCCGGGATCGAGGATGGCGCCACGCCCCCGGCCCCGTCCGAGGGCAACATCTATGAGATTGACGGGTTGCCGCAGCTGGCCCCCGACTGGAACGCCGCGATCGACCTCTTCGACAGTGACCCGCTGATCGCGCGGATCCTGCCCGACCGGGTGATCCGCAATCTGGTGATGATGAAACGTCAGGAGCTGGCAGGCTTTGCCGAGCGCCCGGCGGAGAGCCATTGGCTGTCCTGGCTTGAGGCGGTATGACATCAGCCTGTCAAAGCCCACAACGCTCTGCATCAAGCGCTTGCCTGAGTTGCGGACCTCGGCTAGGCTTAATTTGATCAAATTTGGTGACCCATGAAAATCGGCATTCTGCAAACCGGCCACGCGCCCGAAAACCTGATCGGCAACTCGGGCAACTATGACCAGATGTTCCGCAACCTGCTGGCCGACGGCGATTTTGACTTTGACACCTACGCGGTGGTCGACAACGTCTTTCCAAGCGGCGCCGACGCAGCAGACGGCTGGCTGATCACCGGCTCCAAACATGGCGCCTATGAAGATCACGACTGGATCCCCCCGCTGGAAGAGCTGATCCGCGAGATCCACGCCCGCAAACAGCCACTGGTCGGCATCTGCTTTGGCCACCAGATCATTGCGCAGGCACTTGGCGGCAAGGTTGAGAAATTTGCCGGCGGCTGGGCCGTCGGCCCGGTCACCTATCAGATGGATGGCAAGCCGCTGCGGCTCAACGCGTGGCATCAGGATCAGGTCACCGCCCTGCCCGAGGGCGCGCGGGTGCTGGCCGGAAACGACCACTGCAAGAACGGTATCCTCGCCTATGGCGATCACATCTGGACCCTGCAACCGCATCCCGAATTCGCCAGCAGCTTTGTTGGCGGCCTGATCGACAGCCGCGGACGCGGCGTGGTGCCGGATGCGATCCTGGATGCCGCCAGCACAGAATTACACCACCCGGTCCAATCGGGTGAAATCGCAACCTTCCTCAATGCCTTCTTCAAGAAAGAGAGGACCTGATGTCAGCCTGGCTCGACACCCTTCCCGAAGCTGCAAAAACCTATCTGGAGGGCCGTCGTCTCGACGAGGTTGAATGCATCATCTCGGATCTGCCGGGCATCGCCCGGGGCAAGGCGGTGCCAGCGTCCAAATTTGCCAAGCAGGATTATTTCCACCTGCCCGACAGCATCTTCTATCAAACCATCACCGGCGACTGGGCCGAGGCAGCGGATGACGATGGCTGGATCGAAAAGGACATGATCCTGAAACCGGACATGTCCACCGCCACCGCCGCCCCATGGACCGGTGACTGGACGCTGCAAGTCATTCACGACGCCTATGACCGCGATCACAAACCAATCCCCTTCAGCCCGCGCAATGTGCTGAAACGGGTGGTGCAACTCTATCATGATCGCGGCTGGGATCCGGTTGTGGCACCGGAAATGGAGTTCTTTCTGGTCGCCCGCAACACCGATCCTGCGCGCGGGATCGAACCGATGATGGGCCGCTCTGGCCGTCCGGCCGCCGCCCGCCAGGCCTATTCCATGACCGCCGTGGACGAATTCGGGCCGGTGATCGACGATATCTATGATTTCGCCGAACATCAGGGCTTTGAAATCGACGGCATCACCCAGGAAGGCGGTGCCGGGCAGCTGGAAATCAACCTGCGCCATGGCGATCCGGTGAAGCTGGCGGATGAGGTGTTCTATTTCAAACGGCTGATCCGCGAGGCCGCGCTGCGCCACGACTGTTTTGCCACTTTCATGGCCAAGCCCATTGCCGATGAACCCGGCTCTGCCATGCATATCCATCACTCGATCATCGACATGGAGAGCGGCGACAATATCTTCTCCGGTCCACAAGGCGGCGAGACGGATGCGTTTTACCACTTCATCGGCGGATTGCAGAACCACCTGCCCGCCGGTCTGGCGGTGATGGCGCCTTATGTGAATTCCTATCGCCGCTACGTGAAGGAACAGGCCGCCCCGATCAATCTGGAATGGGCCCGCGACAATCGCACCACCGGCATCCGGGTCCCCCTCTCCGGCCCCGAAGCGCGGCGCGTGGAAAACCGCATCGCCGGCATGGACTGCAACCCCTACCTTGGGATCGCATTGTCCCTGGCCTGTGGTTATCTCGGCCTCACCCGCGAGGAACGCCCCCGCAAGCAGTTCAAGGGAGATGCCTACGCCGGTGACGGCGATATCCCCCAGGTGATGGGGCAGGCGCTCGATCTCTTTGAGGAAGCCACAGACCTGCATGAGGTGCTGGGGCCGGAGTTTGCCCGCGTCTATTCCATCGTGAAACGCGCCGAATATGACGAGTTCCTGCAGGTTATCTCCCCCTGGGAGCGGGAGCATCTGCTGCTGAACGTCTAACATTCTCAGCGCTGGCGTCCTGGGAGATGTCAGCGCTGGTGAGTATTTATGGAAAGATGACAGGCAGTTGCGCTTCGCCGCATAGGCGATGCCTGCCGGGGATTGAGGTGTGCCATGGCGTTGAACCTGCTTTACTCCAATGACCGCAAGGGGACCTATCCCAACAGCTGGTACGCCGCCACCGCCACCCCGCTCGCGCCCTTTGCCCCCTTGCAAGGTGAGGCCCGCGCTGATGTCTGCGTTGTTGGCGGCGGCTACACCGGCCTCTCTGCCGCATTGCATCTGGCGGAGGCCGGGCGCTCAGTCATCCTGCTGGAGGCCAACCGTGTCGGCTTTGGCGCCTCGGGCCGCAACGGTGGTCAGCTGGGCAGCGGCCAGCGCATGGAGCAGGATGGGCTGGAAAAGCTCATGGGCGATGCCGACGCCGCCAAGCTCTGGACCCTGGCTGAGGAGGCCAAGGATCTGGTGAAATCCCTGATCACCCGCCACGACATCAACTGCCACCTGAAACCCGGCATCGCCCATGCCTGTTTCTCCAAAGCGGAAGTCGACGACGAACATCGCTATGTCGAGCATCTGCAAAACCGCTATGGCTACGGTGAGATTTCTGCGCTGGACAAGGCCGGGCTGGAGGCGATCTGCCCCTCGCCTGCCTATGTTGGCGGCTCGCTCGACACCGGCGCGGCCCATCTGCACCCGCTGGCCTATGCGCTCGGCCTCGCCCGTGCCGCCGCTGCAGCCGGGGTTCGGATATGTGAGGGCAGCGAAGTTCTGGACATCGAAGACGGCGCGCAGATCCGCCTGCGCACCGCCGAAGGGCAGGTCACCGCCGATCATCTGATCCTGGCCTGCAACGGTTATCTCGGCGGCCTCAACCGGCAGGTGGCCGCGCGGGTGATGCCAATCAACAATTTCATCGCCGCGACAGAACCCTTAGGCGCCGACGCCGCACGTGTCTTGGCCCGGGATGTGGCCGTGGCTGACAGCAAATTTGTGGTGAACTACTTCCGACTCAGCCATGACGGGCGGCTATTGTTCGGCGGCGGTGAGAGCTATGGCTACCGCTTCCCCAGCGATATCGCCGCCACCGTGCGCAAGCCAATGACGGAGATTTTCCCGCATCTGCGTGATGTAAAAATCGACTACGCCTGGGGCGGTACCTTGGCCATCACCCTGAAACGGATGCCCTATCTGGCCCGGCTTGCCCCGAAAATCCTCAGCGCGTCTGGCTATTCCGGCCATGGCGTCGGCACCGCCACTCACGCCGGTCAGCTGATGGCGCGCGCCATCGCCGGTGACAGCGACGGGTTCGAGACAATGTCCCGCGTGCCTGCCCCCGCCTTCCCCGGCGGCGCGGCCATGCGCAGCCCGCTGCTGGCCTTGGCCATGACCTGGTATTCGCTGCGCGACAGGCTGGGTATCTAAAGATCCTGCAAAGCGCCCGCCAATGCGGTGCGCCCCCCCTACCCCCGGACAGACCCAAAGCAACAGTTTCTTGAAATTCGTCGCCAAATCCCGCCAGTCCGTCCGGGGGTGCTTGGCATTTGCCCATAGACCTTTTATATTTTTGAAAAGGTAACTTCAGGATTTTGAAATATGAGCCAGGCATCCCCGTCGCAGGTCCCGAATGTCCATCAGGCAGAACCCATCCCGGAGGCCGCGCGCGCCGCGCTTGAGGCACTGATGCACTCTGGCGATCTGTTCCGCTATACCGCCCCGCAGGATGCGCCCGTCGCCCTGCTCGAAGAGGAATTCGCCCAGCTCCTTGGCAGCAAATACGCGCTGGCGGTGTCGTCTTGCTCGGCGGCTTTGTTCCTGTCGCTGAAGGCGCTGGACCTGCCCCGTGATGCGCGCGTGCTGATCCCCGGCTTTACCTTCGCGGCGGTCCCCTCCTCCATTGTGCATGCCGATTGTGTGCCGGTGCTCTGCGAGGTGGGCGCGAACTACCGCATCGACATGGCTGACTTCGAGGCCAAGCTGGACGATGTGCAAGCCGTGATCATCAGCCATATGCGCGGCCATACCTCCGATATGGATGCGATCATGGCGCTTTGTCAGGCGCGCGACATTCCGGTGGTCGAAGACGCCGCCCATTCACTGGGCACCACCTGGCATGGCCGCAATATCGGCACGCTCGGCGCCATCGGCTGTTTCTCCTTCCAATCCTACAAGATGATCAACGCTGGCGAAGGCGGCATTCTGGTCACCGATGACGCTGATTTGGTGGCACGCGCGGTGATCATGTCCGGCGCCTATGAGCACAATTGGAAGAAACACAAAGCCGCGCCGGGTGACAACACTGGTGCTCTGGAACAGGCCTTTGCCAAGTGGCAGAACCAGCTCCCGCTCTATAATCTGCGGATGAGCAACCTTTCCGCTGTGGTGATCCGTCCGCAATTGCCGGAACTGGCCCGCCGGGTTCGCGACGGGCTGAAGAACCACGATTACGTGGCCGATCAGCTGAACCGCTCGCCGCATATCGACGTGCCCGCACCGCTGGCACCAGAGCAGCGCGCCCCGGATTCGATCCAGTTCAATCTTGTTGATATGAGCCATGATGAGATCACCCGCTTTGCCGCCGCAACCGAGGCACGGGGCGTCAAGGTGCAGATCTTCGGCCGTTCAGCAGACAATGCCCGTGCCTTCTGGAACTGGCAGTTCCTGCGCGATATCCCGGAGCTGCCGCAAACCCGCGCCATGCTGATGCAGGCCTGCGATGTCCGCCTGCCTGTGCGCCTCAGCCGCGACGAGCTCGATGTGATTGCAGGCATTCTGCTCTCTGCGATGGACGACACCATGGGCGCAGCCGCCGCCTGATCCTGCTGCACAGGCCAGACCCACCGCTAAGGCGCGCTATATCCGGCGCGCCTTTTTCAGTGTGAGGGTGGGAGGAAACCGGCGAATTCCCGACCGCAGCCCGCGCCACCGCTGGACATTGCCCGCCACCCTTGCGAGGGTCGGCGCGACGACCAGAAGGACAGCCCCATGAGCGCGCGCAAAATCATCATCGACACCGACCCCGGACAGGACGACGCCGTCGCCATTCTTCTGGCACTGGCCAGCCCGCAAGAGATTGATCTGCTTGGCATAACCTGTGTTGCTGGCAATGTGCCTCTGGCCCTGACCCAAACCAACGCGCGCCGCGTCTGCGAGGTGGCAGGCCGCCCGGATGTCGCCGTTTACGCCGGCTGTGACGCCCCTTTGCAACGGCCCCTGATCACCGCCGAACATGTGCATGGCAAAACCGGTCTGGACGGACCCGAACTGTGGGATCCCACCATGCCGCTGGCGGAGGCGCATGGCGTTGATTTCATCATCGACACCCTGCGCCGCGAAGCGCCCGGTACCGTCACGCTCTGCCCGCTGGGGCCGCTCACCAATATCGCCGCCGCCTTTCAAAAGGCCCCCGATATCGTGGACCGCGTGCAGGAGATCGTGTTGATGGGTGGTGCCTATTTCGAGGTCGGCAACATCACCCCGGCAGCAGAATTCAACATCTATGTCGACCCGGAGGCTGCCGCCGCAGTGCTCACATCAGGCGTGCCGGTCACCATGATGCCGCTGGATGTCACCCATAAGGCGCTCGCCACCCGCGCACGCGTCGAAAAGATCCGTGCCCTCGATACCAAAGTGGCGCGTTTCACCGCCGAGATGCTTGATTTCTTTGAACGCTTTGACGTGGAGAAATACGGCTCCGAAGGTGGCCCGCTGCATGACCCTTGCGTCATTGCCTATCTGATCCGGCCAGAGCTGTTCTCGGGCCGCCATGTCAATGTTGTGGTGGAAACCACGTCCGAGCTGACGCTGGGCATGACCGTGGCAGATTGGTGGGGGGTCACCGACCGCCCGGCCAATGCGCTGTTCATCGGCGATCTGGAGGCCGATGGCTTCTTCGATCTGATCACCAGCCGATTGGCCCTGCTATGAGCCTGATCGTTGCCCCAGATCCCAGCTGGCCGACACAAGCCAAGGCCGAAGCAGACCGCTGGTCAGACAGCAGGATAGACAGCTTGGTGACGGTGCATCATATCGGATCAACCGCTGTGCCCGGCCTGCCCGCCAAACCCATCATTGACCTGATACCCGTCTTTGAAAGCGAGACGGCCATGGATGCCGCCCGTCCGCAAATTGAGGCGCTTGGTTTCGAATGGCTGGGTGAATTCGGCCTGCCCGGACAGCGCTACTGCCGTGCTGATGATCCAGAAACCGGAAAACGCCGGGTGCAGGCCCATTGTTATGTCGCAGGCTCTGACGAGATCACCCGCCATCTCGCCTTTCGCGATGCGCTTCGGGCCAACGCGGCACTGCGGGCGGGCTATGCGGCGATCAAGGGCAAATGTGCCGCGCTGCACCCCGGCGACATGCACGGATACGGTGACTGCAAATCAGATTGGGTGCAAAAGGCAGAAGCGCGCGCGATCAACGCGCTGGCAACAAAGGAAACCTCATGAGTGCCGCATTGCATCTGGCCCGCCCCGAGGATCTGGACCGTGTTCTGGATCTGGTCGCCGCCTTCCACGCCGAGATGGGAATCCCCTCCGATGACACGCTGCGGCGGGCCGCGATTGAACCGCTGCTTGAGGGCTTGCCTTATGGCGCGGTCTATCTGATCGGCCCCGCCCGCGCCCCAGTGGGCTATATCGTGGTCACCTTCAGCTGGTCGGTGGAGTTTGGCGGCATGGACGGCTTTGTGGATGAGCTGTTCATTCGCCCCCCGGTGCGCGGGCGCGGCATTGCCACCGAAGTGCTCTTTGCCCTGCCCCGCACCCTCGCAGAGGCTGGCATCAAGGCGCTGCATCTCGAAGTTGACAAAACCGATGAGACCGCCCGCAACCTCTATGCCCGCGCCCGGTTTGAACCGCGCGACACCTACATGCTGATGAGCCGCAAGCTCTGATCCTGCCGCAGGGCAAGCGGTCCTAACGGCTACGACAGGGCGGCCAAACCAACTGGCAAAATCACCCCGCTCTGCGCCCGCAGCAGTCTTTCCACATGTTTTTTCCCGCGCGGAGGGAACCCATGCACAGGTTGCGCGTTCCTTCTCAGACAGCGCACGGCAGAACCTGACAGTCTTCCGCACCGCTGACCGATATTGAACACACCGTGGGACGTGTGGGAGCGCGCCGCCAGAGAGAGCTTTGGCAGCGCAACTGAGACAGCGGCAGAAGCCGCAACATATGGCCACCCACCGGGGTGGTCGCCAAGGCAAAGCTGACGGCACAAACACCAGCATGGGTCCGGCGCATTCCGATAGGATATGCCCCCTCAACACCGGCTTAGGGGAGCCGAGAGGGACCAGATCCAGACTGCTGCGGCCACATCAATGGCCAAACCGGCTGGGGATCAGGGGTGAGACCCGGCCAGCAAATCAGAGCCATCCCAACGGTGAGGCGGCTCTGGTCTGCCACCGAATACAACCGGATCTACCGCGCCCCCCGCGCGGCGTGGCCCCCTGTCTCTGCTCGGACGGGGGCCACCCCCAGATCACACAGCGACCACTCCAATCCGGTCGCTCCACATCGCAAGATCGTCGCGCCCGCAACGACCCAAGTGCGGCCGGATCAACAGGACCGCATATAAGACAGGAAAGGAACCCTTATGAAAACGCATATTCTCGCCGGGCTCAGTGCAGCCACTCTGGCCCTCTCCGCCTGCTCTGACCTCACACCGGAACAACGCACCGTCGCCGGGGTCGCTGGTGGTGCCGCCGCCGGTCTGATCGCCGCCGATGCGCTCAAGGCGGATGATGACTGGCGTCTGATTGCCGCCCTTGGTGGCGCGGCTGCGGGCACCGTGGTGGCCCAGAACAACCAGTCCCGCCAATGCGCCTATTCGCGCGGCGACGGCACCTATTACACAGCGGCCTGCCCCTAAGGCCCAAGTCGACCAGCCACCCCACGTCTGACCGCGATCCAAACGGCCCGACATGGAATTATACAGACGAAAAAGACCCTGAGAGCCAACCGCCCTCAGGGTCTTCCCCATTCGCCAACGGCTGAAAAAGCCGCGCCCCCCGTCGGCGCAGGCCCCCCGGAACAGAGAGAGGGCCCAAATGCTGTCGATCCCCCTTGGCAGCGCGCGTCAAAGCCCCCCGGCAACAGTCGCGCCCTGTGTCATCGACAGGCTAAGAACCGGATCGCTCATCCCAACAGTCTGCCCGCTCAGCGGATAGCGCCCAGGCCCCGCGCATCCCGCCAGCAGCGCCACCGCAACAACAATCCCGATGGGCAGCCAGCTTCCTGCACCGGCCGTCGCAAGAGCAGCGCCAACCGGCACTGTTGCGTCAGCCTTGGTCACCGAAACGGTTGGCCGGGCTTTCGGATGTGGTCTTACACGCATGGTCTTCCCCCTCCTCAGCCAGCGCCACCCCCGTAGCGCCTGATTCAGAGACTGCCACAGCCGTCCTCACGCGTCTGTGAACAAGGCCACAGACGCGCGCTATTCGCACATATTTGAAGAATGAGCCTTGATTGACACTGGCCGGACGACAGGCCCATCGCCAGCAGCTGCCCGGTTGGGACCTACCTAGGACAGGACGTCGAGAAGGCGCAGGCTGAAATCGCCGCCCCACACGAGGGGCGGCCGCGCCTCAGGCCAAGCGGCGCATCAATTGCAGATCACAGGCCGTGGCATAGCCCATCGCGCGCTTGATCCCCGGCAGCATGGCTGCACCATTCATGGCGAAACTCAGCTCAATCAGCCCCGCCTCGCCATAGACCGCGCGCACAATCTCCCGTGCCTCCGGATCATCCGTCCGCGCACCAGCCACAGCCCCGGAAAGCCGCACAACCGCCTCCAACTCCGGCTCAAGCGTGCCACCTGTCAGGATCGACTGGATCAGCTCCGGCGCCAGCCCTGCGGCTTTCGCCAGGTTGATCTCAGCCTCAACGCAGGTGCCGCAATCCGCACTCAACGCGCCGGTCAGCCGCGCCGCATGATAGGCCGCCGCCGGCACATGACGGTTGGGGTCCAGAAATCCGAAGACCCGATTGTAACGCGTCAGCAGGCCAAAATCAGCCTCCGCAATCGCATGGGAATACTCCAGAGAAACACCCACCCGGCGCTCCGCGCGACGAATGAAAAAATGCGCAATCTTTTTAAGCATGGTCAAACACCACAAATACAAACACCAAGTAAAAAGGCCGGAGCAAACGCCCCGGCCTCAGATCTTATTTCAGAATGGAGCGGCCTGCATATTCGGCCACTTCCCCCAGCAGCTCCTCAATCCGGATCAGCTGGTTGTATTTGGCGAGCCGGTCCGACCGCGCCAGCGACCCGGTCTTGATCTGACCGCAGTTGGTGGCCACGGCGAGGTCGGCAATGGTGGCATCCTCAGTCTCACCCGAGCGGTGCGACATCACATTGGTGTAGCGCGCGCGATGCGCCATATCGACCGCCTGCAGAGTCTCGGTCAGGGTGCCGATCTGGTTCACCTTCACCAGCATGGAGTTTGCGCAGCCGCGCGCGATGCCATCTGCCAGACGTGCGGGGTTGGTCACAAACAGATCGTCGCCCACCAGCTGCACCTTGTCGCCCAGCTCATCGGTCAGCGCCTTCCAGCCGTCCCAGTCATCTTCGCCCATGCCATCTTCGATGGAGATAATCGGGTAGTCCTTCACCAGCGCCGCCAGATAGGCCACGTTTTCGTCGGAGGACAGGGTTTTGCCCTCGCCCGACAGGACATATTTGCCGTCCTTGTAATATTCCGTCGCGGCGCAATCGAGCGCCAGATAGATTTCCTCACCGGGTTTGTAGCCCGCCTTCTCGATGGATTTCAGCACGAAATCCAGCGCTTCGCGGGTTGACGCGATGTTGGGGGCAAAGCCGCCCTCGTCACCGATCCCGGTCGAAAGACCCGCCGCCGACAGCTCTTTCTTCAGGGTATGGAACACCTCGGAGCCCATGCGCACCGCGTCACGGATGTTCTCCGCGGCCACTGGCATGATCATGAATTCCTGAATGTCGATCGGGTTGTCGGCGTGTTCGCCGCCGTTGATGATGTTCATCATCGGCACTGGCAGCATCCGCGCCGAGGTGCCGCCGATATAACGATAGAGCGGCTGGGTGGTGAAATCAGCGGCGGCCTTGGCCACGGCCATCGACACGCCCAGAATGGCATTCGCGCCCAGACGGCCCTTGTTTTCGGTGCCGTCCAGCTCAATCATCGCCATGTCCACAGAAACCTGCTCAGTCGCGTCAAAGCCCACCAGCTCTTCCGCGATCTCGCCATTCACCGCTGCAACCGCTTCCAGCACGCCTTTGCCCATGTAGCGGGATTTGTCGCCGTCGCGCTTTTCCACCGCCTCATAGGCCCCGGTCGAGGCGCCGGAAGGCACCGCGGCACGGCCCATGGTGCCGTCTTCCAGCATGACATCAACCTCGACAGTCGGGTTGCCCCGGCTGTCCAGAATTTCACGGGCGTGGATATCGATAATAGTGCTCATCACTCGGGTCCCTGATCTTGGCAAATGGTTGCGGCAATTCTTGCCAGCGTCATAGCATCCACAGGGCAAAAGTAAACCACGGGCGTTATCGCTAACGTGACTTATTTTACGGGGTTAGGGCTAACAGGCGCCTGTTTGCGCAACCAATTGCCGCCGGTTTTCGCCGCCTGTTCCTCAGGCTGCAGCCACCGCTGCCGCACGCGCTGCATGCCGTGCCAGACGCCGCTCCCGCAGGAAGGTATAGAGCCCCGAGCCAATGATCAGCGCGGACCCAATCAGCGTCATACCATCCGGCGCCTCGGCAAAGACCACCACGCCGATAAGGGTGGAAAACACTAACCGCGAGTAGCGAAACGGCGTGATCACAGCGGCGTTGCCAATCCGGGTTGCTGTAACGATGCCATAGTAGCCCAACACGCCAAAGATCACGCCGCCCAGCAGCATGCCCCACTGCCCCCCCTGCAGGGCGACAGGCTCTCCGGGCAAGATCAGCAGCATCACCAGCCCCGCCGGGATCACCGACCCAAAGGCCTGCGAGCTGACCACGGCAGAGGGCACAGCGCTGTCCATGACCCGCGTCATCAGGTCGCGCGCCGCAACCGCCACAACCGAGATCAGCACCAACAGCACACCGGGCTCAAATCCCGCCAGACCGGGCCGCACGATCATCAACACACCCGCAAAGCCGACAAGGATCGCGCTCCAGCGCCGCCATCCGACGTCCTCGCCCAGAAACAGCGCCGCCCCCACGGTGACCGCCAGTGGCATCGCCTGAAACACGGCCGCCACGGTAGAGATATCCACCACCGCCAGGGCCGAGGCAAAGCTGACCGCCGCCAGGGCCTCCAGTGAGGCGCGCAATACCGGCTGCCAGCGCCAGTTGCGCGGCGCCAGGACCCGGTGTCCCTGCAGCTTGGCCCAGATCACAAACACCGTGCCGCTGCCGAGACCCAGCATCATCAGGATCTGACCCACAGGCACCGATTTGGCGAGCTGCTTGATGAACATATCCTCCAGCGAGAACCCCGCCATGGCGAGGATCACCAGCAAAATTCCTGTGACATTGTTCATCGTGATCGTCCCGTGATGGTGGTTTGTGCCCATGATGGTGGTTTGCGAAAGTCGGCAGGGCATCGGCGCCGATCAATCCGGCCAACAAACATCAGCCAGCGACACCGGACTACTCCGTTTGCGACGTCGCCCCATGACTTCATGTGACCTCTGCCATCACACGCGGTGATGGGCAACCCGCAGCAGCCCCGGTCGCGCAGCGGAATTTTCCGCAAAATTCCGTCCCGCTCTCTTTTGACAAGAAAACGACCTGCGCCGTTCAGTCCCGCTTACGCGGCACGCCATAGAGTTCCAGCTTATGGCCTCGCAGCTCATAGCCCAGTTTCTCAGCGATCTTTTCCTGCAAGGCTTCGATCTCGGGGTCGCAGAACTCAATCACCGCCCCGGTGGTCATATCGATCAGGTGGTCATGATGCTCCCGGTCGGCATCTTCATAGCGCGCGCGCCCGTCGCCAAACTCCAGCCGCTCCAGAATGCCCGCCTCATCAAACAGCTTCACCGTGCGATAGACCGTCGCCAGCGAAATCGCCCCATCCAGGGCACTGGCACGGGCATAGAGTTCCTCAACATCCGGGTGATCGGCGCTCTCTTGCAGCACGCGGGCAATCACCCGTCGCTGGCCTGTCATCCGCAGACCTATAGCTTCGCAGCGTGCGATAATCGTCTCGCTCATGACCGTCCTCTATGCAGCGTGGCGTCCCTGTTTATACAAAGACGCAGGCCACGCAAACCGGGTTTTTACACTCTTTGGCGCAGAATAAGCGGCAATTCACCATTGACTTTCATCGCCGACAGGCCCATCTCCCGCTGCAGGCATCCCTCCCTGCCGCGTGAGCAGAGGACGTCGGGCCGCGCCACAAGCGTGCGCAGGCCACTGAACCGACCCTAAGGATATGCCACCGTTCCCAATATCACGCGTGGGGCACTCGCAGCGACCAGCGGTCTGGCATGATGCCCGTCCGCCCGAGGTCCCTGCCCCAACGACAGTCCGCCCGGCATGCGCATGGGCGGCACCGGCCGTGGCATCCGCCCGGCTGTGAAAGGACGAGACGTGACAGAATTTTCAACCATGGGGCTGCCCGAAAAGCTCCTGACCCGCATTGCTGAGCTGGGCTATACCGATCCGACCCCGATTCAGGCGCGCGCCATCCCGCATGCGCTGAACGGCAAGGATGTGCTGGGTCTGGCGCAGACCGGCACCGGCAAAACCGCCGCTTTCGGCGTGCCCCTGATCGCTCAGATGATGCAATACGGCCGCAAGCCTGCCGCCAAGACCGTGCGCGGTCTGGTGCTGGCGCCGACCCGCGAGCTGGCCAACCAGATCGCCGCCAACCTCAAGGGCCTGACCGAAGGCACCCCGATCAAAACCGGGCTGGTTGTCGGTGGTGTGTCGATCAACCCGCAGATCAGCCGCCTGTCGCGCGGCACCGACATCCTGATTGCCACGCCGGGCCGTCTTCTGGACATCCTTGATCGTGGCGCACTGGACCTTGGCTCCTGCGACTTCCTCGTGCTGGACGAGGCGGATCAGATGCTGGACCTCGGCTTCATCCACGCGCTGCGCAAAATCGCGGCGCTGCTGCCCGAACAGCGCCAGACCATGCTGTTCTCGGCCACCATGCCCAAGCAGATGAACGAGATCGCCAACTCCTACCTGCAAAGCCCGGTCCGGATCGAGGTGAACCCTCCCGGCAAGGCCGCAGACAAGATCACCCAGTCGGTGCACTTCATCGCCAAGGCTGAAAAGCTGTCGCTCCTGAAGGAGCTGCTGGGCGCCCATAAGGATGAGCGTACACTGGTCTTTGGCCGCACCAAACACGGTATGGAAAAGCTGATGAAGACGCTGTCCGCAGCAGGCTTCTCAGCGGCGGCAATCCACGGCAACAAATCCCAGGGTCAGCGCGAACGCGCGCTTGCCTCATTCAAATCCGGCGAGGTGAAGATCCTCGTGGCCACCGATGTGGCCGCCCGCGGTCTGGACATTCCCGACGTGAAATACGTCTACAACTACGAGCTGCCCAACGTCCCCGACGCCTATGTGCACCGCATTGGCCGGACCGCACGTGCGGGCAAGGACGGTCAGGCCGTGGCCTTCTGTGCGCCCGATGAGATGGGCGAACTGAAGGCCATTCAGAAGACCATGAACCTCAATATCCCGGTGGCCTCCGGCCGTCCGTGGGAGGTGCTGCCCGATGCCAAGGCTCCGGCCGGACGTCGTGGCGGTGGTGGCAAACCCGGTGGCGGCGGCAAACCCGGCGGTCATCGTCGGCGGCGCAGTGGCGGCGGTGGCGGCGGCCAGGGCGGCGCGCGCAGCGGTGGTCAGGGTGCAGGCCAAGGTGGCGGACAGGGCAAATCCGGCGGTCAGCGCCGCCGCGCCCAGTAAGCCCAACCGGGTGACCTCAGCGGACCCTCTTCAGGGCCGCGTTTGAAACCAGATCTAAAGCCGGGGTCGCAGTCCGCGTCTCCGGCTTTATATTTTTTTCGGCTTTTGCCCTGTGCCCGCCATCTGGCCACGGCAGCGCGTTGGCCTGTCGGCACGCCCTAGGGTTGGTCAACCGCCACCAGATCGGCCCAGACCGGCAGATGGTCGGAGGCAATATGCGCCGGCCGCGTCCGGTAAACGCCGCTGTCCACCACCTCAAGCCCCGCGCTCACCGCAATCCGGTCCAGCGCACCCATGGGCCGCAACGCCGGAAAACTCGCGCGCGGCGGTACAAACCGCAGCTGCGGCGCCAGATGATCCAGCACCGGCTGGCGTGACCACTCATTGAAATCACCCGCCCAGACGGTCGGCAACTCAGGCTCTTTTGCGATCACCTCGGCCAGATGATGCACCTGCTCATGGCGCGCCTTGGTGGTCAGCCCCAGATGCGCCCCCACCACCCTAAGTGGCCCAAGCCCGGTCTGAAACAGCGCCCAGACCGCGCCGCGCGGCTCCAACCCCGGCAACGGGATATGGCCATGATCCTGCAAGGTCAGCGCCGCGCCCCGCCAAATGACCGCATTGCCATGCCAGCCCAAGGACCCGGCTCCGCCCAGATCCACGACCTGCCACCCTGCCTCATCCAGAATGAAATGCGGCAAGGCTGCCGGGCGCGGCGGCAACCGCTTGTCCGCCTCCTGCAACAGCACCAGATCGGCGCCCGTCCCCTCGATCACCTGCAAGGTCCGACGCGGGCGGCGGCGCAGATCAAGCCCGACAGATTTCTGGATATTGTAACTCGCCAAGCGCAGCCGACCGGGCCGCCTGCTCTGTTCCTGCGTCATTCCGCCTGCCTTGTCTGCTGCCAATCTGATGCGCGATACGCACCACAGCATGACCCAAAACCAGCGCACAGGCCAGAGCCGGGCGAGGCCGATCCGCAGTAACCTAAACATCTGTTTTGCCACCTTGACTCTGGGATCTTCCACCCCTCCTCTGGCGCCATGAGTGAAAAATGCGCAATGGACGGTCTCGGGGCCGCAATGCTGATCGGCTTCAGTGGGTTGATGGGCTTCAATCAGGTGGTGATCAAGGTCTCCAACGGCGGGTTTGGCCCGGTGTTTCAGGCAGGCCTGCGCTCTCTGATCGGGCTGGCGGTACTGCTTGCATGGCTCGCCTTTCGCGGCCAGTTGAAACGCGCAAACCCGCCAGCGCCTGCCCAGACGCCAACACATTGGACGCGCTCTGTCCATCTCTGGGGGCTGGTATCCGGCCTGTTGTTCACAGCTGAATTTGTCTGTCTCTATATCGCGCTGGACCTCTCCTCCGTCTCGCGCGTCACCATTATCTTCAACTCCATGCCGGTCTGGCTGGCACTGGCGGGCCATCTGCTCCTGCCCGGAGAGCGGCTCAATACGCTGCGCATGCTCGGTCTTGTGCTGGCCATGGGGGGCGTTGTGCTGGCGGTCCTGCACCGGGGCAGCGATGATGCCTCACTGCTCGGTGATGTTCTGGCGCTTGCGGCCACGCTGGCCTGGGCCGGGATCGCCCTGTGCGCGCGCCTCTCGCCCCTGTCCGCAGTGCCGCCCATCCGCCAGCTGACCTATCAGCTGGCCACCTCGGCCCTGGTGCTGCTGGCGATCTCGCCGCTGTTCGGTCCGCTCCTGCGCAACCCCACCGCGCTGCATATCTCCGGCGTGGTGTTTCAGGCCGTGGCCATTGCCAGCCTCGGCTATCTCCTGTGGCTCTGGCTGATCAGCATTTACCGCGCCAATGCGGTCGCCTCCTTCAGCTTTCTGTCACCGGTGATCGCCGCCATTCTCGGCTGGCTCCTGCTGGATGAGGTGATCTACCCGCAGGTCTGGGCCGCGCTGGCACTGGTCGCCGTCGGCATCGTGCTGATCAACCGCAAGTAACCCCGCGCGCAGTGATGCCGCCAATCAGGTGCCGCAGAAGGTCGCCTTGACGACCTCACTTTCCGCGGGAGGGCGGCGCAGATCATCGGCCCCGTCCTGCACGGTATATGGATCCGACAGCACGGTATTCAGCCGCTCAAACGGGGCGAGATCCCCCGCCACGGCAGAGGCGATCATCGCCTCAATCCGGTGATTGCGCGGGATATAGACCGGGTTTGCCGCCGCCATCACCGCCACCGGGTCTGCCTCCTGCGCCAGTCGCGCGCGCCAGTCTTCCGCCCAGCTGTCAAAGGCCTCAGGCGCCAGAAACTGATCTCGCGCCGCGCCTGTGTCTGGCTCAACCTCTTCCAGCAAAGCCCGGAATGTATTGGTGAAATCCGCCTGACCTTCTGCCATGCGCGTCAACAGGCAGGTGATCAGCGCCATATCCTCAGATGTTGCATCCGCAATACCAATCTTGGCCCCGAACCGCCGCAGCCAGGCAGCCTCCGTCAGAGCGGGAATCGCATGCACAATCTCCGTCGCCTCTTCCACCATCGCCTGCGGATCCTCCGCCTGCTGGATCAGCGCGGTCGCCAGCTGCGCCAGGTTCCACACCGCAATATCGGGCTGGTTGGAATAGGCATAACGCCCCATCCGGTCGATCGAACTGAACACTGTGCTGGGGTGATACACATCCATAAAGGCGCAGGGACCGTAGTCGATCGTCTCACCGGATATCGACGAGTTATCGGTATTCATCACCCCATGGATGAACCCCACCGACATCCAAGCCGCGATCAGCTCCGCCTGACGATCCCGCACCGCCCGCAGCAGCCCCATCGGACCGTCCGCGTCAGGATAGTGGCGCTGGATCGCATACTGCGTGAGTTGACACAGCGCCGTCTGCTCGCCACGGGCGGCAAAGATCTGGAACGTCCCAACCCGCAAATGGCTGGAGGCCACCCGTGTCAGCACCGCGCCCGGCAGGCCGCCCTCTTCGCGCCAGACCGTCTCGCCCGATGCCACCGCCGCCAGCGCCCGCGTCGTGGGAATGCCCAAGCTGTGCATCGCCTCGCTCACAACATATTCCCGCAGGACCGGCCCCAGCCAGGCCCGCCCGTCACCGCCCCGCGAATACGGGGTGCGGCCCGATCCCTTCAGCTGGATATCGCGCCGCTCACCATCCGGACCAACGACCTCCCCCAGAAGGATCGCGCGCCCATCCCCCAGCTGCGGATTGTAATTGCCAAACTGATGCCCCGCATAAAGCTGCGCCAGCGGCTCGGCCCCATCGGGAACACGATTGCCGGCAAAGACCTCCGCCAGCTCAGCCGTCCCGCCTGCGGTGATGCCCAGCTCTGCCCCAAGCGCGGCGTTATAGGCCAGCAGCTCTGGCGCCTTCACCGGCACAGGGGCCTGTTTCGTGTAGAACACCGGCGGCAGCGCGGCATATGTATTGTCAAAGGGAATGTGCAATGTCATGGCCCAAACATATGCGGCAAATGTCAAATTGCCAGAGCCAAACCTACCCTGTGCCAACAGACCAAACGGAGCCGAGACATGACCGCCGATGAGATCATCGCCAAGCTGGACCTCCAGCCCCATCCCGAAGGCGGTTACTATCGCCAGACATGGATTGCTAGTAACGCCGACAGCCACAACGGCCGCGCCACTGGCACCTGCATTTATTTCCTGCTGAAGGCGGGCGAAAGCAGCCATTGGCACAGGGTTGATGCCACCGAAATCTGGCTCTACCATGCGGGCGCGCCATTGGTGCTGTCACTCTCGGCCAGCGACGATGGCCCGGCACAGGACCACCTGCTGACCCCTGATCTGACAGCGGGCGAACCTCAGTTGATCGTCCCCGAAGGCCACTGGCAGGCGGCCCACACCACCGGAGATTATACGCTGGTCAGCTGCACCGTCTCGCCGGGGTTCCAGTTCGAAGGCTTTGAACTCGCCGCACCGGGCTTCGACATCCCCCGCGGCTAACCTCGCATTTCTAAACAAAAATTTGCCAAGAAATTTCATAGTTTCTTGGCTGCCAGACCTCAGCCCGCGCCGCCTGGCACGCTCACCACACCGCCGCCCACGCAGGCGCGAACCCCTGTGGTGCCCGGACAGGACGTCGGCAGCCCCCGCGCCACCCGCACCGCCAGATGGGCAAAGGCCAGCGCCTCCAGCATGTCGCCATCCAGCCCGACGCTCTCAATCGGGGCGACCGGGCAATCCAGCGACACCCGCAGCATCTCCATCAGCACCGGATTATGCCGCCCGCCACCGGTGATCAGCACCACCTCCGGCGGCTCCGGGCAATGCTCCATTCCTTGCGCCACCGCCGCCGCACACATGCCCGTCAGCGTGGCCGTCGCATCGCGATCGGTCAACTCACTGACCAGATCAATCATCTCGGCAAAATCATTCCGGTCCAGAGACTTCGGTGGCATCCGGGCAAAATACGGCTCCGCCAGAAACAACTCCAGCGCGCCGGTTTCAACCACACCGCCCCGGGCAATCGCGCCGCCTTCGTCCATCATCTGACCGCAGCGCGCCTGCACCAGATCATTGATCGGCGCATTGGCCGGCCCGGTATCAAACGCCAGCAGCGCCCCGGGATCCTCCGCCGTGTCAAACCGTGGATCGACATAGGTCAGATTGCCCACCCCGCCGAGGTTCAGAAAACACAGGGGCTTGTCTCGTTTCAGATATTTCGCGCAGGCGAAGTGAAAGAACGGCGCCAGCGGCGCGCCTTCACCGCCCAACCGCACATCATCGCTGCGGAAATCCCAGACCACCGGCGTTGCCAGCTCAGCCGCCAGTGCCGCCCCATCGCCGACCTGCAGGGTGCCCTGTGTCCGCGGCGCATGGGCCAGCGTCTGACCGTGAAAACCGATGACATCCACCGCCCGCTGATCCGTACCCGCCTGATCAGATAAAACCTGCGCCAGCAGATCCGCATGGGCGCGGGTGACGATCTCTCCTGCCGCCTCCACCTGCGGCCCCTGCCAGTGCCCCAGCGCGGCAGCCAGCTGTGCGCGCTCCACCGGTTCATAGGTGCGGTAGGCGCTGGCCCCAAAGCCGTGGATCGCCACCCCGTCTGTCTCGACGATGGCCGCATCCACCCCGTCCAGCGAGGTGCCGCTCATGGTGCCAAGGGCGCGCAACACGCCGGTTTTGGGGATCGCGGACAAACGCGCCGGAGGATGGGATCTGGTCATGCTGATAAGGCCTGCTGAGATATTGGGCGCATCGCGCCGATTTGACCGTAAGGATACAGCAGCGAATTTCTTCCGCAAAGCCGTTCACACTGCTTTCCCCCGTGCAAATTGCGTTTTATACAGCAGCGCGCAATTCAAAAGCCGAGGCACATCATGACCTACCACCCAAAATCGGATTTCATCGCAGTTATGATGGAACGCGGCTATCTGTCCGACTGTACCGATTATCAGGGCCTGGACGAGGCGCTGATGACTCCCGGTCAATCCGCCTACATCGGTTTCGACGCCACCGCGACCTCGCTGCATGTCGGCTCGCTGATCCAGATCATGATGCTGCGCTGGTTCCAGAAAACCGGCCACAAACCGATCACCCTGATGGGCGGCGGCACCACCAAGGTGGGCGATCCCTCCTTCCGCGCTGATGAACGCCCCCTGCTGACCGACGCCCAGATCGACGACAATATCGCCGGCATCAAAAAGGTGTTCGACGCCTATATCGACTATGACAGCGGCGCGGGTAACGCGGCGATGATGCTCAACAATGCCGAATGGCTGGACGATCTGAACTATCTCGCGTTCCTGCGCGACATCGGGCGCCATTTTTCGGTGAACCGGATGCTGTCGTTTGAGAGCGTGAAATCGCGTCTCGACCGCGAACAGTCGCTGTCCTTCCTCGAATTCAACTACATGATTCTACAGGCCTATGACTTCCTTGAGCTGAACCGCCGCTATGGCTGCGTGTTGCAGATGGGCGGGTCGGACCAATGGGGCAATATCGTCAACGGCATCGACCTGACGCGCCGGGTGCTGGATCATGAGATCTATGGCCTCACCTCGCCGCTGCTGACCACCTCGGATGGCAAGAAGATGGGCAAGTCCCAGAACGGTGCCATCTGGCTCAATGGCGATCTGCTCTCGCCGTATGAGTTCTGGCAGTTCTGGCGCAACACCACCGACGCCGATGTGGGCCGCTTCCTCAAGCTCTACACCGAGCTGCCGGTGGACGAATGTGACCGCCTCAGCGCGCTCGAAGGCTCCGAGGTGAATGCTGCCAAGGTGATCCTCGCCAATGAGGTGACCACCCTGCTGCATGGCGCCGAGGCCGCCGCCGCCGCCGAAGCCACCGCCCGCGAAGTGTTTGAGAAAGGCGGCATTGGCGACGATCTGCCCACGCTCTCGCTGTCTGCCGCAGATCTGGGCGATGGCATCTCCATCGTGCAGCTGATCGTGAAATCCGGGCTGGCCAAATCCGGCAAGGACGCCAAGCGCCTGATCTCGGAAAACGGCGCCAAGATCGACGATAAGCCGCTGACCGATGCAGGGCTGATGATCGACGCCGCCGCGCTCGCCTCGCCGATCAAACTCTCGGCCGGCAAAAAACGCCATGCGCTGGTGCAGCTGGACGGCTGACCCCGCGCGCATAGATCAAAACGATGATCCAAGGGGGCCAATCGGCCCCCTTTTTCGTCTCAGCCACGGGTCCCACCGCAGCCAATCCGCGCCCTCACAACAGCAGCAGATCCACCAGAAGAAGCCCCAGCCCAACCGGCACAGAGAACGCCAGCGCCGCCAGCAAAGCGGCGGCTTTGGTGACCCTCGCCCCCGGCGCATGATGATTTCGAATTTTATTCGTATTTTTCATATCCCCATTAACCATCATTTAGGTTTCGCTGCGGTTAATGGCGCCATGTTCGATTTCACACCAGCAGATGTCATGCCCCGACCCATTCTTCGCGACGAAACCATCTCTGCCCTGCCGCAATCGGCAGAATTTGCCCGCGCACTTCAGGCCACCGGCAAGGATCCTCTGGTGCTTGGCCAGATGAAGGACACTGTCGTGATGCGCCGCAAAATCTGGGGCCGCATCGATGTTGCCATGGTGAACCGTGCCCGCATCGACAAACCGCTGCGTCTGCTGGAACACCTGCAGGAGAACGGCCTGCGCCGCACGCCGGTGATCCTATCCCCCGAAACGCCCACCCCTGCCCTGGCCCGCCACGGTGCCGTGGCGCTGGTCAGCCCGGCCCATGTCGGGCTGGTCGACCTGACGACCGACCCCGATCAGCGGCGCGCCAATCTGCACCAGAAATGGCGCAACCGGCTGGTCCACGGCGAACAACAGGGGCTGCGCATCACCCGCCAATCGCTGCCGCAGACACCGGCGCATTGGATCTTTGCCGCCGATGCCGCGCAGCAATCCAGCCGCGGGTATCGCAGCTGGCCCGTGGATCTGACGCTGGCCTACGCCCGCGAGAACAAAGGCATGGCCAAGATTTTCGAGGCCCATGACGGCAAGGACATCGTCGCGGGCATTCTTGTTCTGCGCCATGGGCGCGGCGCGACCTACCACATCGCCCACACCACCGACCGGGGCAAGGCGCTCTCCGCCCATAACCTCCTGATGTGGGAGGCGATGTCCTGGCTGGCCAAACAGGGCTGCGAACAGCTGGATCTGGGCGTGATCAACACCGAAGACGCCGCAGGTCTGGCCCGGTTCAAACTGGGCACCGGCGCGCGGTTGCACCAACTGGGCGGCACCTGGGCCTATTGGCCGCCGCTGGGTCGCTTGCTACGCCCCTTGGCCGCGCTCGACAAACGGCTGATGAATCCCGGGCTCTCTGGACACTGCTAGGGGGACGTGATTATCTGAACATATGTTCAGATATGAACCCGATAGCACAGACCCCCGGGAGGAGCCCTGCTCATGAAACTGTCGCAAACCGCCGCCGTCGTCACCGGCGGCGCCTCTGGCCTTGGTGAGGCCACCGCCCGTCATTTCGCCGCCAATGGCGCCCAGGTCACCCTGTTGGACCGGGACGCCGAACGCGGCGCCGCCGTGGCCGCCGAAATCGGGGGGCATTTTGCCGAAACCGATGTCACCAGCGAAGCCTCAGTTGCTGCTGCCATGGCGCTCGCCAGCGAGAAGATGGGCAAGATCAACGCCTGCGTGAACTGCGCCGGCATCGCCCTTGGCATCAAAACCGTGGGCCGCGATGGCGCACATCCCCTTGATGCCTATCAGCGCACCATCGACATCAACCTCGTCGGCACCTTCAACGTGGCCCGGCTGGCCGCTGTGGAAATCGCCAAATGTGACGCGGCCGAGGATGGTGGCCGCGGCGTGATCATCAACACCGCCTCCATCGCGGCCTTTGACGGTCAAAAGGGCCAGGCCGCCTATGCCGCCTCCAAAGGGGGTGTTGTGGGCATGTGCCTGCCGATGGCCCGCGATCTGGCCTCTTCGGGCGTGCGGGTGATGACAATCGCTCCGGGCATCTTCATGACCCCAATGCTCGCAGGCCTGCCAGAAGAGGTGCAGCAGCAGCTCGCCGCCGATGTGCCCAACCCCGCCCGCCTGGGCGATCCTGCCGAATATGGCCGTCTGGCCGGGTTTATCGTCGAGATGGGCTATCTCAACGGCGAGGTGATCCGCCTCGACGGCGCGCTGCGGATGCGCTGACGCACCCACAGGTGCACGTAGTGCAACGGATACCACGCTGATACCTCAAGAGGGGGATCCCCCTCTTGAGGCCCCCCTCCCCCTGATTGGCGCGGCAGGGAAATGAGCAGCGACAGCCCCCAGAAACTCCGCTAGCCTGTCGCGGAGCCTGACCAAGGGGGAGCCGACCCATGACCCAGCCCAACCTGCCACTGACCGGCGCCTGTCTCTGCGGCGCTGTGCAGCTGCATGTCACTGCCGCGCCCCTTCTGACGCTGGCCTGCCATTGCCGCGATTGTCAGAAACTTGCCGCCAGCGCCTATTCCCTGACCGTCATGTTCCCGGCAGCGGCCGTCACCACCACGGGAGAGCTGGTGCTGGGCGGCCTCCACAGCGCAGAACGCAAGCATTATTACTGCCCGAGCTGCCTCAGCTTCGTCCTCTCACGCCTGAAGGCGGCGCCGGAGCGGGTGAATCTGCGTGCCTCCCTGCTGGATGATCTGACGTGGTTCACCCCCTTCGTCGAGATCATGACCGAGGAGAAACAGCCCTGGGCAAATGTCCCGGCCCCCCACAGCTATGCCCGCTTCCCCACCACGGCGGAGGCGCTGGCGGATCTGATGGCCGATTATGCCAATACCATCGCGCCAGCCCCGCCGCCCTCACCCGAAACAGGCCCGGCATGAGCCGATCTGAGCGGCAAAAGATGCAGGCGGGCGACTGGTATTGTTGCATAGACAGCGAACTCTCGGTGTTGCGTCATCAGGCCCGTCTGGCGGTGCACCAGCACAATCACCGCGCCCCGGACCCCGGCGAACCCCTCAGCCCATCGCTGGCTGCGCTCTTCGCTGAACATGGACAAAACTGCCTGATCGAGACCCCGTTTCACTGCGCCTATGGGATCAATATTACGCTTGGCGATCAGGTCTATATGAATGCGGGCTGCACCATTCTGGATAGCGCCCCTGTGCGCATCGGGGATCGCAGCATGCTGGGGCCAAATGTGCAGATCTACTGCGCCGATCATCACCGCGATCCTGCGTTGCGCGCCAAGGGGTTAGAGGTCGCGCGCCCGGTCACGCTGGGGTCCGATGTCTGGATCGGCGGCGGTGCGATCGTCCTGCCCGGCGTCACTGTAAACGATGGCGCCATCGTCGGCGCCGGTGCCGTGGTGACACGGGATGTGGAAGCCGGGGTGAGGGTTGTCGGCAATCCGGCGCGGGCGCTGCCCGGCTGACATCCGCACGGTCAAAACGCGGAGCTGTTGCGCAGCAGGCGCGCGCCGCCTTAGACTTCAATCAGGAAAAATTTATATTTTACAAACGACTACGACAGCGTCTCTGACCCAATGTTTCGCACGCGAAACATTGGGTCAATATGACTTACCAAAAAACCAGACGGGCCTCAGCCCGCAGATTTCTCTTCCAGCTCCAGCCATTCTTCCTCAGCGGCGGAGAGCTTTTCCTGCCGCTCCACCAACGCATCGGTGGCTTTCTGAAACTTCACCGGCTCGCGGGTGAACAGCTCAGGATCGGCCATCAGCTGTTGCAATTTAGCAATCTCCGCCTCCAGCCGCTCGATCTCTCCGGGCAAGGCCTCCAGCCGGTGTTTTTCCTTGAAGCTCAGACCGTCCTTCGGCTGCGCCTCCTGCTTGGGTTTTGATTTCGCCGCTTTGGGTTTTTCGGATTTCTCCGCCGCCCCGGCCACCGGGCCACGCTGGGCCAGATAATCGCTCCACCCGCCGGCATAGGCCGTGGCCCCGCCGCCGCCTTCCATGGCGATGGTGGTGGTGGCCACACGGTCCAGAAAATCCCGGTCGTGGCTGACCAGCAAAACCGTGCCGTCGTAGCTGTCCAGCAGCTCCTGCAACAGATCCAGTGTTTCGACATCCAGATCGTTGGTCGGTTCATCCAAGACCAGCAGGTTGCTCTGCCGGGCCATCAGCCGGGCCAGCAACAGCCGCGCCTTTTCGCCCCCGGACAGGGACCGCACCGGCGCGCGGGCCTGCGCCTCATCGAACAGGAATTCCTTCAGATAGCCCACCACATGTTTGGGCTGCCCCCGCACCATCACCTGATCCGCCTTGCCGGAAATCCCGAGCAGAGGGTCAGAGGTCAGGTTTTCCCAAAGGCTGGCATCGCCGTCCAGCTGATCACGGGTCTGATCAAACAGCGCCAGCTCCAGATTGGTGCCCAGCTGCACCGTCCCCGCGTCAGGCTGTTCCAGCCCCAGCAGCATCTTCAACAGGGTCGTCTTGCCCGCACCGTTCGGCCCGACAAAGGCCACCCGATCCCCGCGCTGCACCTTTAGGGAGAAGTCCCGCACAATCGCCTTGTCGCCATAGGATTTCGTCAGCCCTGCGGCCTCAATCACCTTGCGGCCCGATTTCGGGCCTGCGTCCAGCGCCAGCTCCGCAGCGCCCTGTCGTTTGATCTGGCTCGACCGCTCCGCCTTCAGATCCTGAAGCGCGCGCACCCGGCCCATATTGCGCTTGCGCCGGGCCGAGATGCCCTCCACCGCCCAGCGGCTTTCGGATTTGATCAGCCGGTTCAGCTTATGGCGCTGCTGGTCTTCTTCTTCCCAGATCTTGTCGCGCCAGGCCTCAAAGGCCTCAAACCCCTTTTCCTGACGGCGCACCTGCCCCCGGTCCACCCATAGCGTCGCGCGGGTCAGCGCCCGCAGGAACGCCCGGTCGTGCGAGATCAACACAAACCCCGCGCGGGTCGCCTTCAGCTCATTCTCAAGCCAGGTGATTGCCTCAATATCCAGATGGTTGGTCGGCTCATCCAGCAACATCAGATCCGGCGCCTCGGCCATCAGCTTGGCCAGCGCCGCGCGCCGCTTTTCACCGCCAGAGGCCGTCGCCACCGGACGTGCGGGATCAAACTTCAGCCCCTCGCCTGCGCGCTCCACCTTGTACATCTCACCGGGGTCCAGCTCGGAGGCCGCGAAATCGCCCAGCGTGGCAAAGCCGGTCATCTGCGGGTCCTGCTCCATATAACCCACGGATTTTCCGGGCGGCACCACCAACGAGCCTGTGTCGGCTTCGACCAGACCGGCCATCACCTTCATCAGGGTGGATTTGCCGGAGCCATTGCGCCCAACCAGCGCCACCCGGTCACCGGGTTGCACCACCAGATCAAGATCCGCGAACACCGGATCGCCCCCAAAGGTGAGGGAGATACCGGACATCTGTAAGAGAGGAATACGTGCCATAGGAGCCAGCTAAACCGGGGCGCGGGGCAGGTCAACGGCTGTCAGGCCCCATGACTGGCGAAGCCCCCGGCAACAGCGCGCAGCAGACGTTTGCGCGCGGCGGGAATGGCGGCGATTTCGACACCCGTAAACAGATGCAACGTGTTGAGATCACGGTCAATCACCACATGGTCGCTGACCCAGCCGCCCATCATCAGATAGCTGCGCAGCAGGGGTGGCATCTGCTGCAAGGCCTGCTTGCCGTCCACGCGGGGCAGATCCAGCGCGGCCAGCTCCAGCACCTCCGCCGCACGCACCCCGACGCCCTGCCCCGGCGGGGCCTGATGGCGCAGCCGCAGCAGGGCCAGTGCCTGAGAGTAAGCCGCCGGATCCGTGCCCCGGAACGACGAACAGCCAAACAGCAGCTCCACGCCATGCTGATCCACAAACGCCGTCAGCGCGCCCCAGGCCAGCCGCAGAATATCCGCGTCCTGCCAATCAGGATGGATGCAGAACCGGCCCAGCTCCAGCAGCGGGCCAGTACGAGACTGCAACTGCGTCAGATCATAGCGCTGTGCTGAGTAGCTGACCCCAAGATGCGCGCCATCCGGCAAGAGGAGCAACCGGCAGCAACAGACCAAGCGGCCACTGGCCTGATCCTCCACCAACAGATGCCGACAGCGCGCATCCAGTGCCTCGGCATCCAGTCCGGGTCGTCCAAAACACAGACCACGCAGGCGCTGTGCCTGTTGCAGATCGGCATGGACCAACGCGCCCTCCGCCCCATCAATGACGCGGACACGGTAGCGGCCGCCATGCAAAACAGCCTCAGGCTCTGCATCACCTGTCATCCCGACCGGATTGATCACATCACGCAACACAGACCTTCCACCAACCACAGACACCGCAGGCTCTCGCACAGCAATCAATTCAAGCCTGCCTAACATGGATCACATCTCAGCCAAATGACGAAAGCCACCCCGGATCGGGATGGCTTTTCAAAGATCTCGATATGCAGGCCGATCAGACCCGCCCTATCATTCGATCAGACCACCGGGGCCAAAGTTGCCGAGGCTGCCCAGAAGCTGGCGCAGGAATGTCTTGTCCTGCACGTTGGAGCTGGTCACGCGGCGTTGCAGGGGAATCACCCGGCCCTGTTCCAGACCGTAGCGTTCGATCCCGGTGACCACGCCCTGATCGTTGAAGTTGATCGCCACCAATTCGCGCGAGACCGGCTTTGTCGCTGACGGGCCGCGGCGGCGCATCAGGGTGGACACGTAGTAATATCCGCCATCGGTCAGCACGCCCTCTGCTGCCGGCACACCGACGGTTTCGGCCACGCTGTCCTTGGTATCAACGCCCACAACCACCTCCGAGAGCAGCTCTTCGCTGGGGACATATCCATGTTTGCGATACATCGCGCAGCCACTGACCGCGAGCCCCGCAACCAAGAGAACCGTGACCCTTGTCGCCGCTTTCAGCGACCTCATGCGTTTGGATGTCATGCTACTCTCTTGCCCCCCGGCTTGAATACGCCTTTGAACCGGATTACCTAAACCGAGCCTCCGGTTCAAGAAACGAAAGTCCCCCAAATGTCTGAGAGCACCGCTTTTCGGGTCGCTGACCTCCCGCAAAACCGCGCAACCACCTTTGAACTGCGCCCTGACACCGCCACGATGAAGGCGCTCGCCCAGGAGCTTGGCGTTGATGATCTGCGCAAGCTGCGCTTTGCCGGAGAGATCCGCGCCCTGGGCAAACGCGACTGGGAACTGGTGGCGGATCTGGGGGCGACCGTGGTGCAGCCCTGCGTGGTGACGCTGGATCCGGTGACCAGCCGCATCGACCAGAAGGTGCGCCGCAGCTTCATCGCCGGGATGGTGCACCCCGACAGCGAGGAAGAAGTGGAGATGCCGGAAGATGACACCAGCGAACCGCTTGGCAGCCATATCTCCCCGCAGGAGGTGATGGCGGAGGCGCTGGCGCTGGCACTGCCGCAATACCCCCGCAAAGACGGCGCCGAACTGGGAGAATCGGTGCATGCCGAACCCGGTGTGGCCCCGATGCGCGATGAGGACACCAAGCCCTTTGCCGGGCTGGCGGCTCTGCGCGATCAGCTTGACGGCGGCGGCGAAGACTGAAAAGAGAGCAGCCAGACGATTCCGATTGGTGTTCCTGCGCTGACCGGCCAAAAAACCACTTGCGCCAGCGTCAATTCGCAGTATTTTCGCGCGCTCATCGGAATTTTGGTTGGACATCGGCAAGGCTGCGGCCTAAACGCACGGCAGACCGATCGAAACATTGAATGTGAAACGCGCCGCGGGGACAGCCCCAAGGCCCCAAGTGACAAAGGTTGAGACATGGCTGTCCAACAGAACAAAGTATCCAAGTCGCGTCGCAACAACCGCCGCGCGCACGATGCACTGGTTGCTGCAAACCCGAACGAATGCGGCAACTGCGGCGAGCTGAAGCGCCCGCACCACGTTTGCCCCTCCTGCGGCCACTACGACGAGAAAGAAATCGTCGCAGCCGCTGACGAGATCGACATGGACGAAGACGCGGCCTAAGCCGCGTCTGACCCAGACTTATGTCAGGCAGGCCTTTTCATGGCGGGTAAACCCGATCAGATGCAGAAGAATGCCGGCCGCATAGTCATTTCGGTTGACGCCATGGGCGGAGATGCCGGCCCCGCAGTTGTGGTGGCCGGCATTGCTATGTCCGCCGACAAGAACCCCGATCTGGGGTTCATCCTGCATGGTCCCGAAGATCAGCTGAAACCACTCGTCGCCAAGAAACGCATCCTCAATGGACGCGTGGAATTCCGCGATGCCCGCGATGTGGTCACCATGGAGGACAAACCCTCTCAGGTGATGCGCAACGGCAAGGGCACGTCGATGTGGTCGGCGCTCGACTCAGTCAAACAGGGCGAAGCCGCCGGTGCAGTTTCCTGCGGCAACACCGGCGCGCTGATGGCGCTGTCGATGCTGCGCCTGCGCAAACTGCCCGGCGTGAACCGTCCGGCGATTGCGATTCTCTGGCCGTCACGCAATCCGCAGGGCTTCAACGTGATGCTGGATGTCGGCGCCGATGTGCGTGCTGATGCGCAGGATCTGCTGCAATACGCCCTGATGGGCACCTCTTATGTGCGCAATTCGATGGATATTCCCCGCCCCCGCGTGGGTCTGTTGAATGTCGGCACCGAAGAACACAAAGGCCACGCCGATCTGAAAGAGGCCTACGGGCTGATCTCCGATCATTCGGACAACGGCAGTTTTGATTTCGTTGGCTTCGTCGAGGGCAGCGATATCCCTGGTGATGTGGCCGATGTGATTGTCACCGACGGGTTTACCGGCAATGTGGCGATCAAGACCGGCGAAGGCACCGCCAGCCTGATGCGTGTCGCCCTGCGCGAGGCATTTGAATACTCCTTCCTGTCGAAGATTGCCGCGCTGCTGGCGATGACCTCGCTGAAGCGGCTCTCCAAACGGCTGGATCCGCGTCGGGTCAATGGCGGCGTGTTCCTTGGCCTCAATGGCACCGTGGTGAAATCCCACGGCGGCGCCGATGCCACCGGTGTCTCGGCGGCGGTCAAGCTGGCGTTCCGTCTCGCCCAGCAGGGGTTTGCAGAAAAACTGGCGGCACGGGTTGCATCCTCTGTGGCGCTTACCCAAGATAAACCAGCGCAAATGGACGAGCCCCCAACCGACCAGGCGCCCACCAAAAAAGACTAAAAGGCAGGCCATAGAATGACGCGACGCGCAGTAATTGTCGGGACCGGGCATTATCTCCCTGAACGCGTGGTCGAAAACGCGGAATTCGAAGCCACGCTAGACACCACCGACGAATGGATTCGCAGCCGCTCCGGGATTGAGCGCCGCCATTTCGCTGCCGAGGGGGAAACCACCTCGATGATGGCCACCAAGGCCGCGCAAAATGCGCTCACTGATGCGGGGCTGACGGCCGAAGATATCGACGCCATCGTCGTGGCCACCTCCACCGCCGATCTGACCTTCCCCTCTGCTGCCACCATGGTGCAGGCGCAGCTGGGTATGACGCGCGGCTTTGCCTTTGACGTGCAGGCGGTCTGTGCCGGTTTCGTTTACGCGCTGAGCAACGCCAATGCGCTGGTTGCCTCCGGTCAGGCCGAAAAGGTGCTGGTGATCGGGGCTGAGACCTTTAGCAGGATCATGGACTGGACCGACCGCTCCACCTGCGTTCTGTTTGGTGATGGCGCGGGCGCGCTGGTGCTGGAGGCGCAGGACGGCGCCGGCAGCAGCGATGATCGCGGCATTCTGGCAACCGATCTCAATTCCGACGGGCGCTACAAAGATCTGCTTTATGTGGATGGCGGTGTATCGACCCAGAACACCGGTCATCTGCGCATGCAGGGCAATCAGGTGTTCCGCCACGCAGTTGAGAAACTGGCCTCCACCGCCCATACCGCGCTGGAGCGTGCCGGCCTTGGCGCGGATGACGTGGATTGGATCGTGCCGCATCAGGCCAATATCCGCATTATTCAGGGCACCGCCAAGAAGATGGGCCTGCCGATGGAGAAGGTTGTCGTGACCGTGCAGGACCACGGCAATACCTCCGCCGCGTCGATCCCGCTGGCGCTTTCCGTGGGCAAGGCACGGGGTCAGATCAAACAGGGCGATCTGGTGGTCACCGAGGCGATTGGCGGCGGTTTGGCCTGGGGATCGGTGGTGCTGCGCTGGTAAGCGGCAAGGCAACGCTCAGAAGGCGTGCGATTTTACCAGTCCAACTCCCCGATGCAATTCATTGATATTGACAGGGAAATTCCCCCCGCCCTATGCTTCGACAAACAGCGGGGATAGTCATGGGCGAAAAAACACTAACACGAATGGATTTGAGTGAAGCGGTCTTCCGCGAAGTCGGCCTGTCGCGCAACGAAAGCGCGCAGCTGGTGGAAAGCCTGCTTCAGCATATGTCTGACGCCCTGGTCCGTGGGGAACAGGTCAAAATTTCTTCCTTCGGGACCTTCAGCGTGCGCGATAAATCCGCCCGCGTGGGGCGCAACCCGAAGACTGGCGAAGAGGTGCCCATTCAGCCTCGCCGGGTTTTGACCTTTCGACCATCGCATTTGATGAAGGACCGGGTGGCAGACGGGAACCGTAAATAACGGTCAGTAACCACGGGACACACCACGCGATGTCAAAATCACCAGACGCCTTCCGCACCATCAGCGAAGTTGCGGAGTGGCTGGGGATCCAGGCGCATGTCTTGCGTTTCTGGGAAAGCAAATTCACCCAGATCAAACCGGTCAAACGCGCAGGCGGGCGTCGGTACTATCGGCCTGCCGATGTTGAATTGCTGGGCAGCATCAAGATTTTGCTGCACGACAAGGGGCTGTCCATCAAGGATGTGCAGGCGCTGTTGCGCGAACATGGTCCCGCCCATGTGGCCGCCATGGGTGCCGGAGATATCCCCACCGCTGAGGCCGAGGCAACTGATCCCGCCCCCTCAACGAGTGAGGTGGTGATTGAGGGAGAGGTAAGCCCGCCCGAGGTGATCGACACCGCCGAGGTTCAGGCTGAGGTTCAGGCTGAGGTCTCTGTCGAGGCGGATGGTCCAGCAGATGCAGCCCCGCAAGAGGCCCCCACCGCCACCGAACCGCCGCTGGCCGCACCGGCAGAGGCGGCGCAGGTGGCAGAGACGCCAGCACAATCCGTGCAACCCGCGCAGGCTCAGCCGATACAGACCCAACCGGGACAGGTCCAACCCGGACAGGCTCAACCGACGCAAGTCCAACCGGCGCAGGCGCAACCGGGACTGGCTCAACCGGGACTGGCGGATCCGCCCCCCGCCGCACCATCTGTCAGCGCCGACCCCGCTGCGGCCTCTCCCGCGACGGGCGCCCCGATTACTGCGGCTCCTGCGGCCCCGAGTGCGGCTGTCCCTGCTGCCGACGCAGATGCCCCCAGCACCTCGGGCCCCGCGGCCGCTGCCCCCACATCTGCCCCAGCTGCGTCTGCACCGCTGGCCCCGGCGGACCCGACACCTGTGGCGCCGCCGCAGGGTGAGACGCCTGTTGCAGCGCAGACAGAAACCGCGCCCGTAGCCCCGGCAACGCCTGCCGCTGAGGACGGGACCTCTGCCGCCGTGGAACCCGCGTTCAGCGCCGCGCCGGGGTCTCCCTCCATGCCCGCTCCCTCTATGCCCACCGCTGCGCTTCCCGCTGATGGACTGGCTCCCGCTGCCGATCCGATTGACACTGCGGTGGCTCAGACCGGGTCGCTCCACCCGCCAGCCGCGCCCACCAGCGAAACGGCGATCCCTGCCGTGCCAGCGCCTGCGGGCGAGGTGGCAGGCGAGATGGTCGGGGAAACACCGGTTGGGATGACAGGTGGCACACCCGGCGATGCGGCGAGCGCGCCTGCCGCGCCACCAGCGGCACCAATAGCAACACCTGCCGCCTCCCCACCGGACCCATCGCCCCCGCCTTCCGCTGCGATGGGTGCGGCGATGGCCGATACGGCTGCGCCCGCGCCAGAGGCCCCGTCGGAAAGCCCCGCAATGGCAGCCCAGCCGGGTCTGCCGCTGGATGTCGCGGATCAGACGCGTGATGCTGCGATCATCGCTGGCGAGGGTGATGCCACCGCCCCGGCTGAAATCGATCAAGACGTTGATATAACAACAGATGTTGATGCGCCCACGCCGGAACAGGGCCAGTTGTGGGGTGCAACACCTGAGGTATCGGAGGTCGGAGGTGCGGACCCAGTTGCGCCCCTGCCGACTGAGACAGAGATGGCAGCGGAGGACGTTGATGTTCCCCTCGCCCCGGCGGAGCTGATGGCCCCGGCTGCCGAGACCGTCGCCTCGGTCGCTTCCTTGGAAGGTGACGCTGTCGAAGGTGGCGCCGTGGAGGTTGAAGCTGATCCGGCGCCCACCGATGAGCCGAGCCTTGGTCCGGTGGCCGCGGGAACAGACGTGGAGACTGTGGCCGCCGTCGATGAAACCGACGCCGAGAGCGCCTCTCCCTGGAGCGATGAAGATGGCCAGGACGGGCCTGTTGTGGATGAGCCGGTGCGTGCTGCGGAGGCTGTTGCACCGCAAGCGCCGGATCGGATCGCAGACCCTGAAACAGCTTCCGCACCTGCTGCGCCCTTGCAGGATGCGCCTCTGCATGATGCGCCTCTGCATGATGCGACAGAGACGGTCGAGGCGACAGCACCGGAGACTGCGGAACCGGAAATTACCGATCTTGAAACTGCCAACCCGGAGACGCCGACTCCTGATGCCGTGGCTGAAGGTGACGTGCCGGACCCGGTGGTTTTTGATCAGGGCGACAGCCCAGCCCCGGTGGTCGAGGCGCTGGACAGTGACCCTGCCCTTGCCGATGTGGTGGCGCCGGAACAGGTCGAGGCGGTTGAGGCCGAGCCCCTTGCTGAACCGCCCTTAGATCTCGGAGATACCCTTGCGGAGGCCGAACCGCTGGTCTCAGACATGGAGGGGCCACCCGCAGAAGAACAGTTGGCCGCTGCCACGGAAACACATGCCGACCATCAGGCGGATGACGACGAAGCCCCCTCCCCCGAAGACAATCCCTTGGCCTTTGCCGATGAGGCGGAGACGCCGGAGCCACTTGCCGATGCGCCGGATCTCGCTGAACCGGCAGAGCTGCCGGAGATGGCTGACGACAGCGCAGTGACAGCCGACGCGGTGGATCTGGACACCCTTGACCTGGATGCGCCGACGCTGGACGACAGCGTGGTCAGCGACCCGGTCCTGAGCGCGCCTGCGGTCTCCGATGATCTCTTGGAGGCGCCACTGGCGGAGGACGCCGCGCTGCAGGAGCCGGAGCAGGTGGTGGCAGATCTTGCAGATGCAGAAGCTGCGCCCCAGCCGGAGCATACTGCCGCACCATCCGCGGAAGAGACGCCGGATGTCATGGCTGAAACGCTGGAACTGGCCGCTCCGGCGGAGCTGGGAGACCCGGTGGAACTGACGGCGCCTGCGGAGATTGAAGCGCCTGCGGAACTGACCGAGACGGCCCCGGACCTCGCGCCACAGGCGGACATTCCGGAGCTCGCGGCGGAGATCACTGCCGAGGAGACGACAGCCGCGCAGCAGAGCGATCTGCCTGAGGATGCGGCGCCGGATCCAGAGCTTTCCACGCTTGGCGTACAGGATGCGGAACCCCCTGAGGTCGCACCGGTAGCGGCAGCTGACATGCCCGAACCAGAACAGGATGTTTCTGAACCGGATGGTCCCGCATTGGCGGAGGCCGACCTGGGTGACACGGATGTGGCCGAAGAGGACCTGACAGAGCCTGCCCCGGTCGTGGCCGATCCCCTTGATCAGGAGAGCGTTGACGCGGACGAGGGCGAGGACGACCCAGATCTGGGCGCCTCGGACCTCATCAATCCGGAACTGGTGGCGGCGGATCCGGCGGAGGCTGAGGCCCCGGTCGGTGAGGACGTCGCAGCAGAGCCAAAACCGCTGGTGATTGACATTCCAGATGAGGCGGAGCCGCATGCGCCGCCGGCGTCGGGCGTGCTGGCGCGACTGGCCGGGGTGGACCATCTGCCTGCCGATCACATCGCGGAGGTGCGGGCCTGCGCCGAGAGATTGCGCGCGCATCAGGGGGCGGCCTAGAAACTTGCCAACGGGGCGAAAGAAACTGATCTTTTCGCTTGCCCCTGCCGGAAAAACGGGTAGAAACCAGCGCAACGGGCTATAGCGCAGCCTGGTAGCGCGTCCGTCTGGGGGACGGAAGGTCGCAGGTTCGAGTCCTGCTAGCCCGACCAAAATACCCCGCCTCGCAAGGGGCTAAAAAACGCCCGCCCCTTTCTGGGGTGGGTGTTTTTGTATCTGCCTTTCGTGCAAGGTGTTGATAATAAAGCGTTGGGAGAATGGGATGACATCTGAGGGACAGACGCGCAGCAGCCTGACACAGGGTGTGCTGTCGGACCGGCAAATCCGGCAGATGATCACCGAGGGCGCGATTGCCGCCTCCTCTCCGATCCTCAACGATCAGATCCAGCCTGCGAGCCTTGATCTGCGGCTGAGCGACTGCGCCTACCGCGTTCGCGCCTCGTTCCTGCCCGGTCTGGGGCGCACGGTTGCGGAGCGGCTGGAAGATCTGACCATGCACCGGGTGGCGCTGACCGGCGGTGCGGTACTGGAAAAAGGCTGCGTCTATGTGGTGCCTCTGATGGAGCGCATTCGCCTGCCCGAGGGGATGACGGCGGCGGCCAGTGCCAAGTCTTCCATCGGGCGGCTGGATGTGATGACGCGGGTGATCACCGATCAGGGCGTGGAGTTCGACCGGGTGCCCGATGGCTATGACGGGCCGCTTTATGCGGAAATCTGCCCGCAGAGCTTTTCTGTTGTGGTGCAGCCGGGGCAATTGCTGACGCAGATCATCTTTCGTCAGGGGCGCACATTCCTCAGTGATGCAGACCTGCGCGCGGTTCATGAGGAGACGCCGATTGTGTCTGGTGATCCGGTGATCTCAGACGGTCTCGGCTTCTCCGTCGATCTTCGCCCCGAAAGCGGTGATCTGGTGGGCTACCGTGCCAAACATCACACAGGCGTGGTCGATCTGTCGAAACTGGGTCACTACGATCCGGCGGAGTATTGGGAGGAGGTGCGCACCACCAAGGGACAGATCATTCTGGATCCCGGTGCGTTTTACATTCTGGTGAGCCGCGAGGCGATCGCCATTCCGCCGGAGTATGCTGCCGAGATGGCGCCCTATCTGGCGATGGTGGGCGAATTCCGGGTGCATTACGCCGGGTTCTTCGACCCCGGATTTGGCTATGCCGCTGCTGGAGGTGCTGGGTCGCGCGGTGTTCTGGAGGTGCGCTGCCATGATGCGCCGTTTGTGCTGGAGCATGGGCAGGTTGTCGGGCGGCTGGTCTATGAGCGGATGTCCGAAGTGCCCGAGCAGCTCTACGGTGTTGATATTGCGTCGAACTATCAGGGTCAGGGGCTGAAGCTGTCAAAGCATTTCAGTTCACCAGAGAACGTCTGATTTCCCCCTAGAACCGGGGCGGTCGGGTATTGCGACGCATCAGACGCGCCTTCTGGGCTGTGGCCTTATCCTGAGGAAGCGGGCGGGTGTCCTTATTGTCCACGCCCTGCCCTTTGCCACGTTTTGAGACAGCCTTGATCCCGGCATTAACGCCTGCATTGACCGCGCGGCCCACAAGGCGGCGCAGGATCACATTGATCACGCGTTCAATGTTCATTTGCTTGTCTCCTTCGCACCAATCGGGATCGCCGGGCCACCGGCCCGACCGTGTTAGTGTGGCCCATCTATGCGGCGGATTTAGGGCGTCTGTTCCCAGTGGCACTCAATCGCCAAAGAGTTCCGGCTGTTCCTCCACCTCGTCGCTGTCGCCGCGTCCGCCCAGGGGCAGGCTGCCCGGTGGCGGGCGGTTTTCCAACAGGCCTGCGGCGCGCAGCTCCTTGAGGCCGGGCAGATCGCGCGCGCTTTCGAGCCCGAAGTGATCAAGGAACACCGGCGTCACCACAAAGGTCACCGGACGGCCCGGCGTCATCTTGCGGCGACCAAGGCGGATCCAATCCATTTCCAACAGCTGATCAATGGTGCCGCGCGACACAGAGACGCCGCGCACCTCCTCGATTTCGGCGCGGGTGACCGGCTGGTGATAGGCAATGATGGCAAGGGTTTCGATGGCGGCACGCGAGAGTTTGCGGGTTTCCACCGTTTCCTTCTGCATCAGAAAGCCGAGATCGGAGGCGGTGCGCAGCGCCCAGGCATCGCCAACGCGCACGATATTAACGCCGCGCCCCTCGTAGCGTTTGCGCAGGTGCTCCATCGCGGTGCCCGGTTCGCAGCCGTGCGGCATCCGCGCCTCAAGATCGCGCACGGTCACCGGTTCGGCGCTGGCAAACAGCACCGCCTCCACCATGCGTTCCTGTTCGGCCATCGGCGGCGCCTCAAACAGGGTTTGGGTTTCCTCCGCAACGGTGTTCTGGCTGTGGTCGTCCATCAGGTATCCTTGTCACGAATGCGCAGCTGAATGGGCGCATAGGTCTCGCTCTGGCGCAGCTCCAGATGGCCTTCTTTCACCAGTTGCAGCGAAGCGGCAAAGGTGGAGGCGGTGGCGGAGCGGCGTTTCATCGGGTCGGCGTGCCAGCCTTCGGGCAGATAGGTGATCATATCGGTCCAGCTGCCGGTGTAGCCAATCAGGTGGCGCATCCGTTCCAGCGCCGCCTCCATGGTAAAGATCGCCTCGCGGTCCAGCACGAAGGGGCGGAAATCATCCCGCGTACGGATGCGGGCGTAGGCCTGCATCAGATCCAGGAGGTTCGCCGAGTAGCTGACGGTGCGGATGCGGGTGACATCCTCGCTCTGACCACGGGCAAAGAAGTTGCGCCCCAGCTGGTCGCGCGCCATCAACCGCGCGGCGCTGTCGCGCATCGCCTGCAAACGCTCGAGCTGAAACGCCAGATGCGCGGCCAGTTCCTCACCGGAGGGGCCTTCCTCGGTTGGATCAGGGGGCAGCAGCAGGCGGGATTTCAGATAGGCGAGCCAGGCCGCCATCACCAGATAATCCGCAGCCAGTTCGATGCGCAGCTCATGCGCCTTTTCCACAAAGCTAAGATACTGGCGGGCCAGTTCCAGCACCGAAATGCGGCGCAGATCGACCTTTTGCGTGCGCGAAAGCGACAGGAGCACGTCAAGCGGCCCCTCGTAGCCGTCAACGTCCACGATCAATGCTTCGGCCGCAAGCCGGTCCTCAACGCTGAGCGCGTCGTCGTCAAACAGAGTGTCAGCCATATACCTGTCCGCCCATAAGGGCTGATAGTTCGGCCTCGGCCGTGGGTATGTCAAGCGCGGTGGGCGCGCGGCGGGCGGCTTCGGCGCGCGCGGCACGCGCCTGTGCGGCGTCGGTCATCTCGCCTGCGGCCTCGGCCACAGCGGCGCGCTCATCCAGCGGGGCGTTGCAGAACAGGACCACATCGCAGCCGGCTGCGATGGTGTCGCGGGCGATATCTGCGGCGGTGCCGTTCAGCGCCTTCATCGAGATATCGTCGCTCATGATCAACCCGTCAAAGCCAATGTCCGAACGGATCATCTGCATCACGCGGGGGGACAAAGTGGCGGGTTGGCTGTCGAGGGCCTCATAGACCAGATGCGCCGTCATCCCCATCGGCAGATCGTTCAGCGCGGCAAATGCGGCGAAATCCTCCCGCGCCAGATCGGTGAGAGAGGCGGTGATCCGGGGCAGATCATGGTGGCTGTCCATGCTGGCGCGGCCATGGCCGGGGATGTGTTTCACCACCGGAACCACACCGCCGTCCAGCAGGCCGTCAGCGGTCGCGCGAGCGCGGTTAACCACGGTGGCGAGGTCGCTGCCATAGCAGCGGTTTTTGAGGAACGGATGCGTCCCCTCACCCGCCACATCCGCCAGCGGCGCGCAGTTGCTGTCGATGCCAAGATCGCGCAATTCCTCTGCGATCAGCCGCGCGCGCAGATACATGGCTCGGTTCGCGCCCTCGCCTGCCGCCAGCACGTGATCCAATGCGGGCTGCCATTGCCGCGCCAGTGGCGGGCGCAAACGCTGCACCCGGCCACCCTCTTGGTCGATGGTGATCAGGCAATCACGGCCCACCGCCTCGCGCAGGTCATTACAAAGCGCGCGGGTCTGTTCGGCAGTGTCGATATTGCGGGCAAACAGGATGAAGCCAAACGGATTGACCCGCTGAAACAGCGCCTTTTCCGCCGCGCTGAGACGCAGGCCTTCGGCATCTAATATGGTGGCTCCGTAACGCATTGCGATCCTCTTTGTGCTGGGGCGCTGATACACCAGTGTCGCGGGCGGCGCCATGGTCGGATGGGGCAAACTGGCAGCAGTTTGCCGGATGGTAAACGACAAACGCCCGGCTGGGCCGGGCGCTGAGGTGTCGGGGGTGGCCCCAAGTCCTGGCGGGGATACCCTAGCGGGTGGTCACGGGAATACAGTCGGCGTTGCCCGCCACCAGAGCAGAGCAGAACCGACGCGCATCCGACAGATCGGCAAAACCCATCGCCCGCAGGCGATAGAAGGTGCGACCGCCGCTTTCAGCCTTCTGGATCACGCGTTTCTTGCCTTCCAGATAGTCCGCAAAACGACCGTGGATGCGGTCCCATTCGGCGCGGGCCACCTCTGCGCTTTCGTAGGCGCCAAGCTGGGCCAGCCGGGTGCCTGCGGGCAGGCTGTCGGGCGAGACGTCCTGGGTGGTGCGTGCCGCCGGGGTGGCCGCAACCGCACGGGTGGGAGAGAACCGCGCCGGGCGCGCTGCGGGCCGCAGTGAGACGCGCACACCGGGGGCATTGCGCAGGGCCGCGTTCGGTGCCGGGGCCACGGCGGCAATGCTCACGGGTTGCAGGGGTTCCGGCTGCACAATTGCCGGGGCGGTGTTGGGCGCGGCAGCGGCAGCGGAAAGCTGCTCAGCCCCGTTCAGCGCATCCTGTCCCAGTGGGGTGACACCGTCGGTCAGCTCTGCCACCAGCGCGTCGATGTCGCCGCCCTGATAGGCGGCTACCGCCTCAGTCGAAAGATCGGAGGTGTCAGCCACAGGCGCGCGATCCCGCCCGGCGCCAGAGATGTTGGTTGTCAGGGCCGCCTGCATGGGCTGATCATCATCGGTCAGCGCCACATCTTCGGGGGCCAGCGTCAGACGGTCGGCGGGGCTTTCGACATTGCCGTTGGCGGCAACCGCGTTGACCGCAAGGCCCTGATGATCGGCGGGCAGGCCGCCGGGGTTGTCTGGCTGCACCCGCAACGGGCCTTCGACAGCGCGCACCACGGGCACGCCGCTTACGTCGCGTGAAATCAGCTGATAGCCCCAGAGACCGATGCCTGCGACCAGCGCCAGCGAGGCCACGGCGCCAAGGGCGCTAAACGCCTTCGCCAGTCCGGCGCGGCCTGTGCCGACGGGGTCGGGGGTAAATCCATAGTCATCATAGCGGTGCCCCTGATCGGTGCCGGGACCGCTATAGGCGTCCTCTGCCGGGTCGCCATAGGTGGAGGCTGCCTGCTGATAAGGGCTATAGCCCTGCGCGGGCGCCTGCGGCTGATGTTGTGCAAAATACCCACCCGCTTGCGGCTGCTGGTCATACCCTGCGGCGGCCTGCGGGCGCGGAGCGGGTGTCTGCGGATCATGGCCGAAGGGGTGTTCCGGCTGCGGATAGGGCGATTGGGCAACGGGATCGCGCAGATGCGCATCGGCGAAAGACGGCTCCTGCCGGATCCCTTGCGTTTCTGTGGCGGGGTCCGAAGAACGGTCCCCTCCATTGGAATACGACTGGCCGTGACCTGCCTGCGTAAAATACGCCATTTCCGCCTCACTGCCCGCATACGGTGCGCGATGCACCGCCCCGGGTTTCTACTTGATGATCTGCCTCGATCCGGCGGCCTGGGCGATTTTAGCTATCGCATCTCCTGCGCCGGTGTGACCCCAAGAATACCAAGACCGGCGGAAATGACAATGGAAACGGCCTTGGCCAGCGCCATTTTCGCATGTGTTGCAGATGGGTTGCTCTCGTTAACAAAACGTAAACCTTCGTTGGTTTTGCCGAGGTGGTAGAGCCCGTGCAGCTCAGACGCGAGATCGTAGAGGTAGAAGGCCACGCGGTGCGGCTCATTGGTGCGGGCGGCGATTTCCACCAGACGCGGCCATTCCGCCAGCTTCTTGGCGACAGCCAATTGGGCGTCATCCTGCAACAGCGACAGATCCGCAGCTGCCAGCGTGGCGTCGTCGGTGGCGATCCCCGCCTCCGCCGCCTTGCGCAGGGTCGAGCAGATCCGCGCATTGGCGTATTGCACATAAAAGACCGGGTTGTCCTTGGACTGTTCCAGCGCCTTATCAAGGTCGAAATCAAAGCCCTGATCGTTCTTGCGGGTGAGCAGCATGAAGCGGGTCACATCCGGCCCCACCGCATCCACCACATCACGCAGGGTGACAAAGGTCCCTGCCCGTTTGGACATCTTGAATTCCTGACCGTCCTTGAAAAGCTTCACCAGCTGGCAGAGCTTGATATCCAAGGGCACCTTGCCATCAGACAGGGCTGAGACGGCTGCTTTCATCCGCTTCACATAGCCGCCGTGGTCGGCGCCGAAGATGTCGATCAGCATATCAAAGCCGCGTTCGACCTTGTCATAGTGATAGGCGATATCCGGCGCGAAATAGGTCCAGGCGCCATCGGATTTCTTGACCGGGCGGTCGACGTCATCACCATGTTCGGTGGATTTGAACAGGGTCTGTTCGCGTGGTTCCCAATCGTCGGGCTTCTTGCCCTTCGGCGGCTCCAGCACGCCTTCATAGATCAGGCCCTTGTCGTCCAGGCTTTTCAGCGCGGATTCGATCAGGCCAGTGCCGTAGAGGGATTTCTCGGAGAAGAACTTGTCCATCTGGATGCCAAGCGAGGCCAGATCGGCGCGGATCAGATCCATCATCGCATCGGTGGCGAAATTGCGGATCTCCTCCAGCCAGACATCTTCGGGCTGGTCCACATAGGCATCGCCAACCTTCTCCTTCAGCGCCTGACCAACCGGGACGAGATAGTCGCCGGGGTAAGTGCCATCGACAAAGGCGACCTCTTGGCCGTGGGCCTCAAGGTAGCGCAGGTAGACAGAGCGCGCCAGCACATCGACCTGACCGCCGCCATCGTTGATGTAGTATTCGCGGGTGACGTCATAGCCGACAAAATCCAGCAGGCTGGCCAGCGCATCGCCAAACACCGCACCACGGGTGTGGCCGACGTGCAGGGGGCCGGTGGGGTTGGCGGAGACATATTCCACATTGACCCGCTTGCCCGCGCCAAGGTCGGAGCGACCGAATTTGATATCCTCCGCCAGGACGGCCGCCAGCACCGATTGCCAGCTGCCGCGATCCAGACGCAGGTTGAGGAAACCGGGGCCTGCCACCTCGGCTGAGGTGACGCGCGCGTCCGCGGCCAGTTTCCCTGCCAGCGCATCGGCGATATCGCGCGGCTTCATCTTGGCGGGTTTGGCCAGCACCATCGCCGCATTGGTTGCCATATCCCCATGCGCCGCATCGCGCGGCGGCTCTACCGCGACATTGGCAAAATCGAGCCCTTCGGGCAGGGTGCCCTCAGCCACCATTCCATTGAGGCAGTCAAGCACGAGCGAGCGGATATCGGTAAAGAGGTTCATGTCTGGCGTCCCATCTGTTCACCGTTGCGGATAGCGAGGGCCAGCGGCAGGGTCAACAGGATTGCAGGACGCCAATTCCTCTGCGCGGGCCAGCGGGCGGAAAATTTGAGTTTTCCGGTCCATTTCCTCGGTCAGAAAATTGGGCGCGACCGCTGGAAGCGCGCCCGCTGTCGCCTAGGTCCGTGCAGGCCCGCAAGCCGGCGGATCAGGCCACCGGCGCGTCGCGCACCGGCAGGCGGCCCCAACGGGTGATCTGATAGCGGCGCAGCGACGCGACATAATAGGGATCGCGCAGGATCAAACGTTCCACATCACCGCGCGTTTTGGCCTCGACGTTCCAGATGGCGCCGGGGAAATCCTGCTCGGGCCGCATCGCCAGCGCGCCGCCGATCTGCAATTCGGGATGGGCGCGCACAAAGGCGATATGGGCATCCCGGCGCAGCCGATCCGCGCGGATCCGCGCCATCTCCGGCGCGTCCTGAAAGGTGACGGTCCAATGTGTCAGGCCACTGGTTGTGGTGCCCGTAGGGATCATGGCGCCCTCTTGCGGTTTGCGGCTGTGTCCTGCCTATCAAACCGCATCGCGCCCGCCCGACGATAGAGCCAGTTGGCATCAGCGATACCGCCAGTCGCTGCGCAGCCCGCGCTTATTCCCCCGCGCGCAGGTCGACCTCCGCAGCGGCGGCCGCCTCGGCCGGGAACAGGCGGCGATGTTCCTGCAGTGCAAAGCGGTCTGTCATCCCTGCAATGTAATCCGACACGATGCGGGCCAGCGCGGTTTCACCTGCGGCGGCGGCGATATCTCCCTGCCAGCGGGCGGGCATCTCCTCGGGGTGGTTGAGGAAATAGGGAAACAGCGCCTCGACCACCTTGGAGACCTCGGCGCGTTTGCGCATCACACTGGGGGCCCGATACATGCGGGTAAAGAGGAAGGCTCGGATGTCCTTCAGATCGGCCCAAAGCGCATCGGAGAACACCACCACAGGTGCCCCGAGGGAGCGCACATCCTCGACGCTGCGCGCGCCACTGGCGGCAAGGCGACGTCGGGCGCCGTCGATCACATCGCTGACCATCACGCCAAAGACCCGGCGCAGCGCCTCATGTCGGCGACGGCGCGCATCCAGACTGGGATAGCGGCTGTCCACCGCATGATACGCGGCCCCGATCACCGGCAGGTCCATGATATCGGCATCGGTGAACAATCCCGCGCGCAGCCCGTCGTGCAGATCGTGGTTGTTATAGGCGATGTCATCAGCCAATGCCGCCACCTGCGCCTCCGCACTCGCATGGGTGTGCAGCTCCAGATCCACCGCCGCATTGCACTCGGCTAGCGCCCAAGGCAGATCGCCCACCACCGGACCATTGTGTTTGGCGATCGCCTCCAGCGTCTCCCAGGTGAGGTTCAGCCCGTCGAAGTCGGCGTAATGCCGTTCCAGCGAGGTGACGATACGGATGGCCTGCGCATTGTGATCAAAGCCGCCGTAGGGCGCCATCAGCGCATGCAGCGCATCCTCACCCGTGTGACCAAAGGGCGTGTGCCCCAGATCATGGGCCAGCGCCACCGCCTCGGTCAGTTCCTGATTGAGGCCAAGCGCGCCCGCGATGGTGCGGGCCACCTGCCCCACCTCAATCGAATGGGTGAGCCGGGTGCGATAGTTGTCACCCTCATGTTCGACAAAAACTTGTGTTTTATGTTTCAGCCTGCGAAAGGCGCTGGCGTGGATGATCCGGTCGCGGTCCCGCTGATAGGGCGAGCGGAAGCTGCTTTCTTCCTCGGGGACCTGACGACCACGGCTGCGGTCCGGCATGGTCGCGTAAGGCGCGTAGGTCACTAATCTTTTCCCCGGTCAATCTTGTCCCTGTCGCGTCACCTTTCTATATTATTGTCTCCGCTGCAACACGGCAGTGATCACCTCATTGGGAGACCAGAGATGCAATTGCCCCCGAAAGTGACTGAACGTGCCTTTGCCCGGCTGGCCGAAATTGGCGCCGCTGATCAGGGTCAGGCGCTGCGTGTGGCAGTGGAAGGCGGCGGCTGTTCCGGCTTTCAATATGAAATTGCCCTGGACGCCCCGCAGGCGGATGATCTGATCCTTGAGGGTCAGGGGCAGAAAGTTGTGGTCGATGAGGTCTCGCTGCCATTTCTGGAAAACGCGGTGATTGACTTCACCGAAGAGCTGATCGGCGCACGGTTTGTGATCAACAACCCCAACGCCACCTCCAGCTGCGGCTGCGGCACCTCGTTTTCGATGTAGTCCTCCCTTGGCCGCATGAAGGCGCGGGTGGCTGCATCTTGTACGGTATCTGCGCTATGCGGGTGAGCGTGGCAGCAGGCTGAGGCCATCACTACCAATCAGGCGCAGCTTTGAGCCGCAATCGCCTGACCGGCTGAAAATCTTCCAGAAGCCCTCAAACATCGGGCTGCTGTGCTGCAGGTCACACAGCTGTTGACCCGCCTGCGGCCCGTATTGGGCCGTCATCTCATTCACCGCGCTGCGCCAGAGCTGCGGCGCGGTCGTCTGCGAGTGTCCCCCGACATCCAGCAGCCAAGCCGACAGCGGGCGCAGCAGGCTGGTGGTTTCAGGCATCGCGATATGGAGTGCGCCGGCGCGCAAGCCGCCGATATCCACCCCCAGCGGCTGTTGCGCCGGGCCGCAGATCTGCTGCCACCATAGTGTGACGAAGTAGGCGTGATAGCCGTCCATATGCCCGTCAAACCCGTCTGGCGTGATAACAAAGCCCTCCAGGGCGCGCGTCAGGGCCTGCTCCCACAGGGATGGCGGCGTGACACCACAATAGCGCAGCGCGATGCAGATCTCCGACAGAAGATCCAGATCCTGATCAAGGCAGGCCAGCAGCCCGGCGTAAGTCAGGCTGCGCTGCACCGCGCCGTCCAGCCCCGGATCGCGGCGACCATAGTCGGAAAGGTAGAACACGATATGGGTCAGCTCATAAGCAGCCTTGCGATTGGGGATGGCGAAGGTCTGGCTGCGGCGGACGAAGCGCCGCAACCTGTCATCAAGCCCCGGATCCACCGGCAGTGAAATGCCGCGTCGCGCCAATAGCTGCCGCGCCTCGGCCCGTTGCAGGTCTGACATCTCTGCCTCGACCAGCCCCTGATGGGCCACCCAATGCGCGAGTTCCGCCGCGCGGGTGTTGGGCCCAAAGTGACCGGTCCCGATCAGATCCTCGTAATCGAGACAGATAGATAGGATAAACCGATAGTATTGCGGGAAAAACTGCAACTGCCGTGCGGCGCGATCGTAAAACGGGCGCAGGGGGGACAGGGCTGCCTCATCCCCGAAATCGCCTGCGCCCGCGCCTCCCCCAACCCGCTGCTGCATCACCCGAAGAAGGCTCAGCAGCTCCGCGTTTTCCTTCAGCCAGTAGACATCCTGTGGCGACCGTCGGTGGCGGGCAAAGCTCTCAACCCACGGGGCAACTGCACCAGCCACCGAAAGCCCCGGCCCAGTCGGGGGCTGATGGCTGGGCAGCGTGCCGATGTCGGCGCGACGGGTTTTGCGGCGCCCCGCTATGGGGCGTGTGAAAGGCAGGATGACAGTCATGGATCTTGCACCAATGCGGAGTTTGCGCCCCGGTGGCAGGGCGCAATCTGGAAGGTTGGTTCGTCGAAAATCAGCTGCCGGAGGAGAACAGCCCGGTTGCGGCACCGCTGGTGGTGGCGCGATCAGCGCGGGGCGCTGAGCCTGAGGAAAACAGCGCGGTTCCGGCACCTTCAACCATGTCACCGTGGCTGTCGCGGCAGAGTGATCCGGAGGAAAACAGCTCAGCCCCCTGGCCGCTGTGAAGGTCGATATGCGCAATGGTCGCCTGCGGTGCGGCGGTCTGGCGGCGCTGTGTGGATGTGGTCATGGATCGTCTCCCGTTTCAGGTGAAAAACACCTGTCGACGATTGACACGGAATGCCTGCCCGGCAACACCAAAACACGCCCCCTGGTTGTTTTTAACGTAACGCAACAGATGAGCTTTGCGCGACAGCCTTCTGATCAGGATACAAATAAGCCGCTTCTGCACAGGTTAACCACAGAGCTGTCCACAACCCCAGCCATACAAAGCCGGGCCGGATCGCCCGCCCGCGACCTTGCAGCGCTGCAAACCCAGTGTCGCCGGCATTTCGATATGCCGCATTTTCTATGGCGATGATTCGGCATGGGCGTCCCGCCGCGCCCTTGCCCCCTCGCCCGGATTGGGCGATAGATCAGGCGCCCCACCCCGGGCCACAGAGGCAGGAGACCGGATATGAAAATCGCCACCTTCAACATCAATGGTATCAAGGCCCGTATCAACGCGCTGCCGGACTGGCTGGATGAGGCGCAGCCCGATGTGGTGGTTCTGCAGGAGATCAAATCTGTCGATGAGGCCTTCCCGCGCGAGCTGTTCGAGGACCGGGGTTACAATGTCGAAACCCACGGTCAGAAGAGCTTTAACGGGGTGGCGATCCTGTCGAAACTGCCGCTGGAGGATGTGCGGCGCGGGCTGCCCGGTGATGACAGCGACGAACAAGCCCGATGGATCGAGGCGACAGTGGTGGGTAAACAGGCGATCCGCATCTGCGGGCTGTACCTGCCCAATGGCAACCCGGTAGAGCTGGACGCAGAGGGCCAGCCGGTCGAGGGCGGCAAATACGCCTATAAACTGGCCTGGATGGAGCGGCTGCGGCAGCGGGCAAAGGATCTGCTGGCCGAGGAAATGCCTGCCCTGATGGCCGGGGATTACAACATCATCCCGCAGGCTGAAGATGCCAAGACCCCGGAGGCCTGGAAAGACGACGCGCTGCACCGCCCCGAAAGCCGGGCCGCGTTCCAGCGGATCATGGCGCTTGGCTTTACCGAAGCATTCCGCGCGCGCCATCAGGGGCCGGGGCATTATTCGTTCTGGGACTATCAGGCCGGGGCCTGGAACCGCAACAATGGCATCCGCATCGACCATTTCCTGTTGAGCCCGCAGGCCGCCGACCTGCTGCGTGACTGCCAGATCGACAAGGATGTGCGCGGCCGTGACAAGCCATCAGATCATGTGCCGGTCTGGGTCGATCTGGATCTGTGAGGCGCTGAGGGCCTGTCCGCACCGACGGCGCGCTGCGCGGGTGGGTCTTATTCAGCCAGCTATGCTGTCGCGCGTGCACATCCTATACATTATTGAAAACGTTCAATAACGTCGAAGAAATTTGTCCACGCGGCCTGCTGCTCATTGGACATGCCGGTCTGGTCGCCGCTGAGAAATCGCTCAGGCGTTACCCCATCAATAATCAACGGCAGGGCCGCGACGTACAGCTGCTAGGCGTGCTGTTCCGTCACCTTAGGCCAATGTCGTGATGGGACCACCTGCGCCGGGGTCGTTGCCTGTTGGGGCGGGGGTGCCGCCGGTGACGTCGTGGCCGTAGATCCAGTCGAATTGCTGCACCATGCGCTGGGGCGCGAGCCGCCCGCCGAGGCGCAGGATCTGATGCGCGGGCCATGCGAACGGCTGGCGCAGATGGTATTTCCAGGCATTGCCGGTGGCGGCAGCCACCACTTTGGCGGCGCGGTTGCGGCGGCGACTCTGATAGGTGGCGAGCCCTTCTTCGTCACTGGTGGCGGTGCGCAGGGCATCGACCAGAACCCAGGCATCCTCCAGCGCGAGATTGGCCCCCTGCGCCATGAACGGCAGGGTGGGATGCGCAGCATCGCCCATGATCGCAAGGTTGCCCTGATGCCAGACCTCGGCAACCGGATGGCGAAACAGCCCCCAGAGGGCCACCTGATCGACCTGCGCCAGCAGATCGGCGGCGGCGCCACCAAATCCGGTGAAGGCGCTGCGCAGCGCCTCCGGGTCGTCACGGTGATGCCAGCCTTCCTCCGCCCAGGTCTTGCGTTCCTGCACCGCGACGATGTTCATCAGGCTGCTGTCGCGCAGCGGATAGGTCACCAGATGGCGACCCGGCCCCATGAAAACCTGTGCCTCCGCCGGGTGATTGTGCAGATTGGCGACAGTCGCGCGCCAGGCCACCTGCCCGGTGAAGCGGGGCGTCGCGACGCCATTCAACGCCGCCCGCGCCTTGGAATGCAGCCCGTCGGCGCCAATCACCAGATCCCCGCCACACTGTGCGCCATTGGCCAGATGCACCACCGGGCGGGCACCGCTGGTGATGCGGTCGACCTTTTGCAGCAGGCGCACCTTGACCCCGGCCTTGCGCGCGGCATCGGCCAGGAGGTTGATCAGATCGGCGCGGTGGGCGAAGTAGAAATTCTGTCCCGGCGCATATTGGTCGAGATCAAGCCGCAGAACCTCGCGGCCCTGCCGGTGGCTGCGCAGAACCACGGCGCGGGCGCGCGGCGCGCTCCAAGCGAGATCATCCGCCAGCCCCAGCGCCCGCAGAACCGCAACGCCGTTGGGGCTGATTTGCAGGCCCGCGCCAACCTCGGTGATGGCGTCTGCCTGTTCGAGAACCGTGACCTTTGCGCCCTGTCGGCTGAAGGCAAGCGCTGCCGCCAGTCCGCCAATGCCCGCACCGATTATGGTGATTTTTCGGTCTGTCAGTCTCATCTTGTCCCGCTATCTGCACACAGGCCGGTCCGTTCCGGCCGCGCGATACCCCCAGATAAACGAAAAACGCCGGAGCAACAGGCCCCGGCGTTATGATTTTTTTTACAAATGCAAGAAAATCAGTCGTCGCGGTGGACTTTTTCCCGGCGCTCGTGGCGTTCCTGTGCCTCAAGGCTCATCGTGGCGATGGGCCGGGCGTCCAGACGCTTGAGCGAAATGGGCTCACCGGTAACTTCGCAGTAGCCGTATTCCCCTTCGTCGATGCGGCGGATGGCCGAGTCGATCTTGGCAACCAGCTTACGCTGGCGGTCCCGGGTGCGCAGCTCCAGCGCGCGATCGGTTTCTTCACTGGCGCGGTCGGCAACATCGGGAATATTGCGGGTGTTGTCCTGCAACCCCTCAATCGTGTCGCGGCTTTCGGCCAGGAGTTCCTGTTTCCATTCATGCAGCTTGCGACGGAAATATTCCTGCTGCCGGTCATTCATGAAGGGTTCATCATCAGCCGGACGATAATCATCCGGCAGAAACACCTCTTGCTTCATTTCACTACCTTTGGTTTGCCCCATACTGCCGGTCTTCCTCGGTATTGTTTACAAACTCAGCGGCTCCCCCCGCATGCCGCAGCGTTTATCCCCTGCGTCAGCGATTGTCACTACACAATAGTACGCACAAAGGGTTAAAACCTGCATAAGAGCGCCCCCAGGGGTTGCACAGAGGCAACGAGGCAGGAAAGAGATGCAGTTTCAGGGCACTAAGGATTACGTCGCGACAGAGGATCTGAAAATTGCGGTCAACGCCGCGGTTACGCTGGAGCGGCCGCTGCTGGTGAAGGGGGAGCCGGGCACCGGCAAGACCGAGCTGGCACGGCAGGTGGCCGATGCGCTGGGGCTGCGGATGATTGAGTGGAATGTGAAATCCACCACCCGCGCCCAGCAGGGGCTTTATGAATATGATGCGGTCAGCCGGTTGCGCGACAGCCAGCTGGGCGATGAGCGGGTGCATGACGTCAAAAACTACATCAAGCGCGGCAAGCTCTGGGAGGCCTTCGAGGCGGACGAGAAGGTGGTGCTGCTGATTGATGAGATCGACAAGGCCGATATCGAGTTCCCCAATGACCTGTTGCAGGAACTCGATAAGATGGAGTTCCATGTTTACGAGACCGGCGAGACGATCCGGGCGCGTCAGCGTCCGATCATGATCATCACCTCCAACAATGAAAAGGAACTGCCGGACGCGTTTCTGCGTCGCTGCTTCTTTCACTACATCCAGTTCCCCGATGCCGAGACCATGCGCAAGATTGTCGAGGTCCATCACCCCGGCATCAAGGACAGCCTGCTGACCACGGCGTTGACGCAGTTCTACGAGATCCGTGACACGGCTGGGCTGAAGAAGAAGCCGTCGACGTCAGAGGTTCTGGACTGGCTGAAGCTGCTCTTGGCCGAGGATCTGACAGCGGAAGATCTGAAACGCGACGGCGCGGATGCGCTGCCAAAACTGCACGGTGCATTGTTGAAGAACGAACAGGACGTGCATCTGTTCGAGCGGCTCGCCTTCATGGCGCGGGGCCGTCGCTGAGGAGACGGGCGCACAACACGAAGCGCTTGCGAGGACGCCTTGATATATGACGGTTTTCGGCTGACATATCTGGTGTCCTCTTCTTGTGTGATCTGGGCGATCCGATCGTTGTGTAGTGTTGCGGGGAGAGCGAGAATTGCGGCCAGGACCACTGCGTGACACCGCGTCATGGGCGCTGATTGCCCTGCCTGTGATCAGCGGGCTTTGGCTGGCCATTGGCGTGGGTGTGCTTGCGGCGCTCAGCCCCGGCTATTCCCATGTCAGCCATTTTATGAGCGTGCTGGGAGCCGCCGGGGCGCCCTATGCCGCCTGGACCAATTATGCGGTGTTCATCCCGACTGAACTGTGGTTCCTCGGCTTTCTGGCGCTGCTCAATGCGCGCCTGCCGGACCGACGGTTGACACGGCTCTCGCTGATCCTGCTGGCGACCTATGCGGGCCTGCTTATGCTGGCTGCCGGGCTGCCCTGCGACGCGGGATGTAACGGCGGAGACGACGGGCAGAGCGCGGTCCATATCGCGCATATGATTGCCGCAGCCGTGGCCTACCCGCTAGCGCTGATCGGCCTGTTCCTGCTGGTGCTGACCCTCCCGCAACCTTCGCTTTTGCGGCGCCTTGCGCTGCCGTCTTTGGCTGTCGGGGTCGGTCTGTTCGGCGCCATTATTGCTGTCCCGGAGGCACAGGGCCTGTTCCAAAGGCTGATTGAGGCGTGGATCTACGCGCAGTTCATTGCACTGGGGGTCCACGCCGCCTTGTGCCTGCGCCCTCAGTAAGCCTCGCGCAGGAAGCGTTCGACGCGCTCTGGATCATCCTCAATCATGCGCAGCAGAATGCGGGCCGGGCGTTCCGGCAGGCGGCGGCCCTGCTCCCAGTTGCGCACCGAGCCGAGGCGAAAGCCGAAGTGGCTGCAAAACCGTTCCTGGGACATGCCGAGGGTTTTGCGCAGGCGTACAACGTCCACCATCGGCACCTCGCGGCTGGCCATGGTCTCCAAGGGCGTTTTCCCGGAGATATCGTCCTGCATCTGCTGCAGCGCCATGGCATCACGGTCCGCCTCGCTTTGCTGGCGGATACGGCCGGTGCCTCTGGCCTGATGGTTTGCCTTATGCTCTGCCATATCAATTATCCTCCTTCAGCAGCGCCTTGATGCGGGATTTCACCACATCCAGCGCCAGATTGCCCACCGCCCGCGCGCCCTGCGCCATCAATCCCGACAGGCGCGGATCCCGCTGTCGGCGGTGTATTCTGAGCACATAGACCATCATCAGATCGGGACTGGCCTGATGGATGCGGTAGCGCAGCGTCAGATCCCCGGCGACATGGTGGTAATCTTCATCCGTCTTGCGCCCGATGGTGGGGTCGCGCACCAGGGTGGCGATCAGCCGGGCCAGCTCATCCTCGTCCAGATAGGCGTGGATGGCGTCCTCGATCGCGACCGGGGTGATGCGGTAATCCACCCGCAGGCATTTCTGTGTCTCTTTGCGTATATACGCCATTGGCGTAGCCTTTTCAACCTGTCTCTGCGTTTGCCCCTGACCCGGGGCGGATGGTCGTGCCTCGCCCCACGTCAGGAGAGGTGTTGCCGGGGTGCCCTTCTCTTTGCGGCTCTGCTGCGCTATGGCCAGCCATAACATTGATTTTTAACCCTGTCTTGGCACAAGCTGGGGCTGTCCTGTCGCAGGAGAGATCGCTTGTTCACATTCCGGCCCCGTATGCTGCCCGCTGGTCCTTCTGCCGATCCTCTTGCAGGGCGGCCCTCCCCGCTGCGGTGCTGGCGCGGGTTTGCGGCGTTGACGATGGTGGCGGCGCTGGCTGCATGCGGGGCTGAGACACGATATGCGCCCCCGAACCGCACCGCTGCGGCCCTGGCGCCGCTGGCCCCGGCCAAGAGCTTTGCCCGCGCACATCCGGTGGCGCCGCAGCGGGCCAATAGCGATATTGCGCGGGATTTCCTCGATCTGCATTTTCAGCTGGAAAGCGGCACCGCCCTGCCCGTCTTTACCCGGTTTGAACACCCGATCACGCTGCGCCTTATCGGCCAGCCCACCAAAAGCCTGAACCGGGATCTGGCGGCGCTCATGCAGCGGTTGCAGCGCGAGGCCGGGCTGGATCTGCGGCTGCTGGGCGGGGAGGCTGCGGGCCCTGCTGCCAATATCACCATTGAGGCGGTGCCGCGCAAAGCCATCCGCCGCGCCTCGCCCCGCGCGGCCTGTTTCGTGGTGCCCAATGTCAGTTCGCTTGCGGAATACCGCCGCTCCAAGCGCAAACCCCGGACCAATTGGGCCAATCTGCGCGCGCGTCAGAGGCTGGCGATTTTTGTGCCCAATGATGTGAGCCCGCAGGAGACCCGCGACTGCCTGCATGAGGAGCTGGCACAGGCCATCGGGCCGCTCAACGATCTCTACCGGCTGTCGGATTCGGTGTTCAACGACGACAATGTGCATACGGTGCTGACCGGATTTGACATGTTGATCCTGCGGGTGGGCTATGCGCCCGAGCTGCGCAGCGGCATGACACGGGCTGAGGTTGCCGCCCGTCTGCCAGCCATTCTGGCGCGGCTGAATCCCGGCGGCGCGGGTCGGGCGGCCCGGCCACTGCCCGCCACCTCACGCGACTGGATCGACGCGACCGAGGCGGCGCTGACACCGGGCAGCAGCCGTGCCGTTCGGCTGCGGGCGGCGCATCGCGGGGCGGCGATTGCCCGTGATCAGGGCTGGCAGGATCACCGGCGGGCCTTCAACCACTATGTGCTGGGGCGCATTCTGCAACGGGATGACCCGGAACTGGCGCAGCAGCATTTCGAGACCGCGCTGATCTATCTGCAAGGACGCTATGACAGCCCGCTGCTGCGCGCCCAGATCGCGAGCCGCATGGCCGCCTTTGATATCATTCGCGGCGATGGCGCCATGGCACTGGCCCGCATCCGGCCTGCCCTGCCGGTGGCGGCGCGGGGGGAGAACGCGGTGCTGCTCTCCAGTCTGATGCTGCTGGAGGCCGAGGCGCTGCTGTTGCAGGGCCAAACTGACGCGGCCTATGCGGTGAGACTGGACAGCCAGGGATGGGCACGCTACGGGTTCGGCCCGGATTGGGCGGTGCGCAGCGCGATGACCGAGATTGCGGCCCTTGCGCCGCCGCACTGATCTGCGGCTGGCGCAGCGCCAGCGGCGTCACAGCTTGACCCGGACCGGCTCGGCCCCACCTGAGACATGAACATTCTTAACAGACGGACATCGGCATGATCGTAATCGGCGCATTGCTTCTTGGCGCACTTCTGGGGGTCCGCACGGCCCAAAAACGCGGCGGCAGCTTGGCGGATAAGCTGCAATATGGCGCTGCATACGCCATGGTTTTTGCTATTCTGGGGTTGTTTGCGACCATTCTCGCCGACCGTATGCTGCTCTGACGCAGCGCGCGGGGCGCAAGATGGCCGCCTGATCAGCCCTGACGGAGACCCAGATGTTTCAGCCTTTCTTTGAAAACCTGCGCAAGGCGGCGGTTCCGGTGTCCTTGCGGGAATATCTGACCTTTCTTGAAGGGATGAAAGCGGGGCTTGCGACCTATGATATTGATGCCTTCTACTATCTGGCGCGCGCCGCCATGGTGAAGGATGAGCGCAATATCGACAAGTTCGACCGCGCCTTTGCCGCGACATTCTCCGGGCTGGAGGCGATCCCCGCTGAGGCGGTGATGGAGGCCGTGGACATCCCCGAGGAGTGGATCCGCAAGATGGCGGAGAAGCACCTCAGCGAGGAAGAGCGCCGCGAAATCGAGGCGCTTGGCGGGTTTGAAAAACTGATGGAGACCCTGAAGGAGCGGCTGAAGGATCAGGAAAGCCGCCATCAGGGGGGCAACAAATGGATCGGCACGGCGGGCACCTCGCCCTTTGGCGCCTATGGCTACAACCCCGAAGGGGTGCGCATCGGCCAGAAGGAAAGCCGCCATCAGCGCGCGGTCAAGGTCTGGGACAAGCGCGAGTTCAAGAACCTGGATGGTGATGTCGAACTGGGCACCCGCAACATCAAGGTGGCGCTGAAACGTCTGCGCCGCTGGGTGCGCGAGGGCGCGGCGGAGGAGCTGGACCTGTCGGGCACCATCCGCGCCACTGCGGAACACGGCTATCTGGACGTGAAAACCCGGCCGGAACGGCACAATGCGGTCAAGGTGCTGCTGTTTCTGGATGTCGGCGGGTCGATGGATCCGCATATCAAAGTGGTGGAAGAGCTGTTCTCGGCGGCGCGCAGTGAGTTCAAACATCTGGAATATTTCTACTTCCACAATTGCCTCTATGAAGGGGTCTGGCGCGACAACCGCCGCCGCTGGGATGCGCAGATCCCCACCCATGAGGTGCTGCGCACCTATGGGCCGGACTATAAGTGCATTTTTGTCGGCGATGCGTCGATGTCCCCCTATGAGATTGCCTATCCGGGCGGCGCCAATGAGCATTGGAACCCCGAGGCCGGTCAGGTCTGGCTGGAGCGGGCGCGGGCGCAATGGGCATCGCATCTGTGGATCAACCCGGTGCCGGAGGCCTATTGGCCCCACACCCATTCGATCCAGATGATCCGGGAGATCTTTGCCGATCAGATGGTGCCGATGACGCTGGCGGGGCTGGAACGCGGGATGCGGGAGCTGACGCGCTAGGCCGGGCGGCCCGGAGCGGCCCCGCGCGGCGAAAGCTTGCCAAGTCACCCTGCCTCGGGTAGACCAAGCTCCAGAGAATTGGAGAGTTTATGTCCTGGTGAAGAAGGGGCGGCAGAGGCCACCCCGGTTTGCAGATTGCCCCGGAGAATGCCGCCTGCCCCTATTGGCAGGTGTCAGGGAAGATTTGCGCGACATTCATCAGACATACAGATCCGGGCCAACCCCGCGATCACACCAAGAAAGACATTCCCAATGACAAGGGACTATTCCCAATTCCTGAGCACCCCTGCGCCTGAAGACACCGCCGACAGCACGCGCCCTTTGAGCGCGCTGGAGCATCTTGGCTGGCAGGGGGTCTTCTCCCAGCAGACCGATCTGGACGAAATGACGAGCCACCCGCCCGTGCGCATCACCGAAGTGAACCGCAACGGGCTGCGCGCCATGGGCGACGGCATCGACATGGTGATCCCCCCTGGCCCCGAGGCGACTGTGGGGGATTGGCTGATGCTGGACTCTGAGCTGCCAACCCACAGCCGGGTGCTGGAGCGTAAAAGCCTGATCCGCCGCCGCGCACCGGGCAAGGATCGCAAGGTCCAGCTGATCGCCGCCAATATCGACACGATGTTTGTGGTCACCTCCTGCAATGCGGATTTCAATGTCGCGCGGCTGGAGCGGTTTATTGCCATGGCGTTTGATGCTGAGGTCACGCCGGTGATCGTGCTGACAAAAATCGACCTTTGCGAGGATCCGGCGGAGTATATCAGCCAGGCCAGGAGCATTTCCGATATGGTGGAGGTGGTGCCGCTGAACGCCAAGAGCGCGGCCGCGCGCGAGGCGCTGGCGCCCTGGGTGCGGGCCGGGCAGACCATTGCCTTCCTCGGCACCTCGGGCGTTGGCAAATCGACGCTGACCAAGGCGCTTGGCGAGGATCTGGATATCGCAACGCAGGGCATCCGCGAGGATGACGCGCGCGGACGCCACACCACCACCCGGCGGCAGCTCTATTTCCTCGACAACGGCTGCGGCGTGCTGGACACACCGGGGATGCGGGAATTGCAGCTGACCGATGCGGCCAGCGGTGTCGGCGATGTCTTTGCCGATCTTGAAGAGTTGGCGACACAGTGCCGCTTCCGCAATTGCGCCCATGAAGGGGAGCCGGGCTGCGCGGTGCAGGCGGGCATTGCCGCCGGTGAGGTTGACGCCAGCCGGTTGGACCGCTGGCGTAAACTGGCCGCGGAAGAAGCCTTCAATTCCGCCTCTCTGGCGCAAAAACGCGCCAAGGACAAGAGCTTTGGCAAGATGGTGAAAACAGCGAAAACCATCAAGAAGCGCAGTCGAAAATAGCCGCTATCGCAGGTTTCAAACCAACAGAAGGGCGCCCGATCTGGGCGCCCTTTGATGTGTTGTTCAGGCTTGAACCCGACAGAAGACCGATCAGTTACCGCCCTGCAGAAGCGGCGTGATCCGGCGCACGGCGGCGCGGCGATTGGCGCGCTCGGCCCGTTGGGTCGCCACCGCCAGATCGGTCTCACCATAGCCCTGCACCACCATATTTTCGGGCGGCACCTTGAAATACTCGGTCAAGGCCAGCGCGACACTTTCGGCGCGGCGATCTGACAGTGCGAGGTTAAAGGGGGCGGCACCGACCGCATCCGTGTGGCCTTCGATCAGGAACACCTCCTGCGGGTTCTGCGCGATCATCTCGCGCAGCGCATTGCCCAGCGCCGCCAGTTCTTCGGTCTCTGCTGCGCGGATCACCGCGGAGCCGGTTTCAAAGTTGATCGACTGCACGGTGATTTCCGGGACCAGTTGGCGGACCGCATCGATATTGCGGATCTGGCGCAGGGAGAAGCGGCGGCTGACGGCGGGGGCTTCCTTGGCAGCGAGCGCCAGCGCCAGCTCATCCGCGTTGATCGCATCGCTGCTGAAGGCGGATCTGCGCGGGGCGGCGGTGGGCAATTCGGACACCACCACATTGTCGGCGCGCTGGGTGTCATCGAACAGCACAACGCTGCTGCCATCGGTGAGCGTACGGGTACGGCGCAGAACGCGGCCATCGCGGGCGCGGATGGTTTCAACCTCCGTCCCGTCTTCGCGCACGACAACGGTGCGGGTGGAGCCATCCTTGAACTTATACGTGGTGACATTGCTGCCGGGCTGGCGCAGCAGGGCGTCGTCATTCTTGATCACCCGGTACTGGCCGTTTTGTTCCACCACCGCACGGTCACCGGAGTTGGTCACCACGGTTTCACCCTGCTTCAGCAGCTGGCCAATGGCAACGGCGCCAAGCCCCAGAAGCGCGGCCTTCTGCAGCTTGCTGAGGCCGTCGTCCTCCTCTGCGGCTGGGGCGGCGGCTGCGCTGTTCTCAGTCGGCGCAGCAGTGTCCGCCTCTGCGGTGGTTTCAGCCTCGCTTGCGGGCGTGTTGACGGCGGTTTCAAATTCCTCATCCGAACTGCGCGCGGTGTCTTCGGTCACGGTTTCTTCCACCACCTCAGCCTCTCCGGTGGCGTCAGCGCTCGCGGCGGCGGCGGCGCTGTCATCCTCGGCCTCAACCTCCGCCAGCGCGTCGGCCTGCGCCTGACTGTCGAGTGGTTCGACCTCGGGTTCGGGTTCAGGCTCGGACGCAGGTGCAGGGTCGGTCCCCTCCTCCGCCTCTGCCAGCGCTGCGGCCAGTTCGGTGTCGGAGGTGGTTCCGGCCTCAGCCGTATCCTCTGGCGCGGTGGCGCCTGCTTCTGCGTTGGGCGCTGTGTTCACCCCATCATTGGCGACCGGCTCCACCGGAGTCTCTGCCTCTGCGGTGGTTTCACCTGCGTTCTGTTCAGCGGTTGTCTCTGCCGTCTCGGCAGGAGCTTCGGTCTGCGCGGTCTGAGAGGGGGCCGCGTCTGTGGCGGGTTCTGGGGCAGGTTCAACCGGAGCGGCGGCCTGCTCTGCCTCGGTCGGGGCTGCTGGCTCGGCCTGTTCGCCCGCCGCAGGTGCAGCCTCAGCCTGTTCAGCGCCGGCCATCAGTGCGGAGGAGGCAAGGGCGGGATCCAAACCAGCGTCCAATTCACCGGTGACATAGGCTTGGCAGAACTTCGCTTTGGCCCCTTTTCCCTTGCCCTTCAGGATCTCCCCTTCGGGGCTGATGCGCCCATTCTTGAGCCACCGTAGGCAGCGCTGCACCGCCTGTGTGATTTCTTCAGGGGCCATCTGGCTGAGGTCGGTCGGGTCCGATTTCGACTGCGCGGGGGCGGCAACCGGGAGAGTGAGAGAGACGATGACCGCCAGCGCGGTCGAGGATCTGAGAAGCTGCGAAACCATGCGGTGTTCCTTTCGCTGTGCGGTGCAAAGCCTAGAAACACAACCCGCGCCGAGGCAAATAAGTTGCTTGTGAGCGATGATTTTCGGCCAGAGCCTGCCGATCAGAGGTCGCCCCTGTATCCGTTATTCAGACGTCAACATCTGCATCAGCCGCCGTTTTTCGCCGCTGTCCTCCGCGCGGGTAAGGACATCCGCCAGATCCTGCAGCGCCGCAATCGAATGGCCTGCGCGAAAGCTGTCCACATGGGGCAGCATGGCGCGGATGCCGCGTGCCTTAGGTGCAAAGCCATCAAAGCGCAGTAAGGGGTTGAGCCAGATCAGGCGGCGCGCGGAGAGATGCAGGCGCTGCATTTCGGCGTTGAGCTGATCGCTGTCGTCGCGGTCCAGCCCGTCGGTGATCAGCAGAACCACGGCGCCCTGCCCCATGACACGGCGCGACCAGTCACGGTTGAAGTCGTGCAGGCATGCGCCGATCCGTGTGCCCCCCTCCCAATCCTGCGCCTCTGCCCCGGCGGCTGCAAGGGCGGCATCCACATCGCGCTGCGCCAGATGGCGGGTGATATTGGTGAGCCGTGTGCCGAAGGTAAAGCCATGCACCCGCGCCCAGCCCGGCCCCTTGCGATTGGCGACCGCATGCAGGAAATGCAGGATCAGGCGGGAATATTGGCTCATTGAGCCGGAGATATCGCAGATCACCACCAGATTGGGCCAGCGTAACCGGCGTTGAGCGCGTGCGAGCGTTGTGATCTCACCGCCCTGACGGGCGGCCTGCGCCATGGTGCGGCGCCAGTTGATGCGGTTGCCAGCGGCGGAGGCGATCAGGCGGCGGGACTGGATGGGGCGGATGGGCAGCTGCATCTTGGCCAACATCCGCTTGGCCTCGGCGACTTCGGCGGTGCTCATCTGCTCAAAATCCAGCTGCCGCAGCCGTTCCTCCCGCGACATGGTGAGTTCGGCGTTTAACTCCAGCTGCTCCGGTGGCTCCTCCCCCTCCGGCTGATCAGGGCGATCTGGGGCCTCGGCACCATCCAACAGCGCCTCGGCGGCGCGTTTCTGGGCGGGCTTTGCGGCTTTTTCCTCCTGCGTGCCGCGGATCGCGGGCAGCATCGCCGCCATCATATGCTCCAGAAAGCGCGGATCCCGCCAATAGAGCCGAAAGATCTGTGCAAAGACCTGACGATGTTCGGGTTTGGAGACAAAGCAGGCGTGCAGCGTCCAGTAGAAATCCTGCTTCGAGGTGAAACCCGCCGTGGCCACCGCCTCGACGGCTTCGGCCACCCGGCCGGGGCCGATGGGAAGCCCGGCCCGCCGTAAGCCACGCGCGAAATGGGTGATATTCTGCGCCAGCCGGGGGGCCTCCGGCAGCGGCAGCGGCGGGTATTCAGGCATCAGCGCAGGTCCGCATCATCCTGCAGGACCCAGCGTTGCGCGCGCCTGATCCAGAATGCGCTTCGCCTCGGAGCCCTGCAGGCGGCTGATATCATCCTGATATTTCAGAATGGCCCCCAATGTGTCGGCGATCACCTCGGGCGACAGATCAATGACATCCAGCGCCAACAGGCAGTTGGCCCAGTCAATTGTCTCGGCAATGCCCGGATGTTTGAAGAGATCTTCCGTGCGCAAAGCCTGCACAAAGGCCACGACCTCCTGCGACAGGCGCGGCGCCAGACCGGGCGCGCGGGCGGTGAGGATTTCCATCTCGCGGTCAAAATCCGGGTAATCCACCCAGTGATAGAGGCAGCGCCGTTTCAGCGCATCATGCACCTCGCGGGTGCGGTTGGAGGTCAGGATCACGATGGGAGGTTCCGGCGCCGTAATGGTGCCGAGTTCGGGGATAGTGACCTGAAAATCGCTGAGCGCCTCCAGCAGGAACGCCTCAAACGGCTCATCGGTGCGGTCCAACTCATCAATAAGAAGAATTGGCGCGCCAGCGGGATCGGGCTGCATCGCCTCCAGCAGCGGGCGGCGGATAAGATAGTCGTCGCTGAAGAGTTCCGCCTGAAGAGCCGCGCGATCACGCGGTTCGCCAGCGTCTGCCTCGGCGGCGCGGATGGCGATCATCTGGGCCGCGAAGTTCCATTCATAGACCGCGCTGGAGGTATCCAGCCCTTCGTAGCACTGCAACCGGATCAAGCGACGGCCCAGCGCGGCGGCGAGGGTCTTGGCGATCTCGGTCTTGCCCACACCGGCTTCGCCCTCCAGAAACAGCGGGCGACCAAGGCGCAGCGACAGAAACACCACCGTCGCCAGTCCCCGGTCGGCGACATATCCGGCCTCCGTCAGCAGGGTTTCCACCGCATCAATGGAGCCGGGCATTCCGCGCGCGCCGGCCGGCGCAGAGGGGCTGGCAGCGTGACTGGTGGGATAGCTGGTGGTCTGCGGTTGGCTCGTCTTCGTCTGCTGCGACATCTGGCTCCCCTTTAGCTCTGCCCAAGAGGCCACGGCGATGGAAGCGGGTCAAGCGGCTGGACATGCCACTTTGGTCCCATAGGTCATCCGTGGACGAGACTGTGCCCGGCTTCCGGACACATTGACCGGCCTGCGCTGCAATGCGATGACAGAGACACGCCATCGGCCCAGGCGGGTCCGGTACAGACGTGGCAGGAGACAGCATGCGAACACTGGCCGTGACATGTGTAAAGAACGAAGGCGCTTTCCTGCTGGAATGGATTGCCCATCACAAGGCGGTGGGTTTCAGCGATATCCTCATCCTGTCCAACGACTGCGCGGATGGCACGGACCGGATGCTGGACCGGCTGGATGAGCTGGGCCATGTCACCCATCTGCGCAACGATGGTCCCTATGACAAGGGCGGCATTCAGTTCACCGGGCTGAAGAAGGCCGACAAACACCGCCTGATGCGCAAGGCCGACTGGGTGATGGCGCTGGATGTGGATGAATTCGTCAATATCCATGCCGGCGAGGGTCGGCTGGCGGATCTTCACGCAGCGCTGCCCGATGCGGATGCCATCACCCTGACCTGGCGGCTGTTCGGCAATGGCGAGACGGTGCGCTATCAGGACCAGCCGGTGACCGACAGCTTCACCCGCTGCGCGCCGGAGGTGATCCACTGGCCGTGGCGCGCGGCCATGTTCAAGACGCTCTATCGCAACGATGGCACCTATCGCAAACTGGGGGTGCATCGCCCGCGCAGCCCGGACGACGGCGCCACCCTAGAGGGGTTTCGCTGGTTCGATGGTTCCGGGCGGGAACTGGATCACGGGTTCAAGACGCAGCGGGTCTATTCCGACTACGGGCAGGCAAATTTCGATCTGGTGCAGCTGAACCACTATCCGCTGGGGTCCATGGAAAGCTATGTGCTGAAGGCTGAGCGGGGCCGGGTCAACCGTCCGGGCGATCTGGGTATGGACTACTGGGTTGAACGCAATTTCAACACCGATGAGGATGAGAGTATTGCCCGCTATCGCCCCGCCCGCGAAGCCATTGCCGATCTGCTGCGCGAGGACGCCAAGCTGCAAAAGCTGCACGCCCGCGCGGTGCAATGGCGCCACGAGCAGTTTCGCAGACTGATGCAGCAAGAGGCGTATCGGACGCTGTTTTCGCGGCTGATGATGACGCCGCCCTCACGGCTGATCAGCCCCGGCACCGCACGCACGCTCACCGGCTTTGCCACGCTAGGCCGCCATGGCGTACCGCAGGGCGGCGACAAGAGCGACTGATCCGGCGCAATATCGCGGTCGGCGCCGCAGAGCAGCCAGTCAGACGGCAGGACATGGGATATATGGCGCTGGCCTTAACGGGCATCTTTTTCAACGAAACCCGCGCCGATGGCCGATAAACCGGCCTTACAATTTCCAATTTTAGCCTTATTTCGCCCTTAGATGTTGCCAGACGCAAACCCGTCCGAACAAGGGCGGGACAAGAGGACGATGCAATGCAGCAGGATACATTGGACACGCTGGACGAGGACCTGTCGGGGCTGAAACCCGCGCAGTGGCAGGCCCGTATGGCCGCCCTGGCCGAGGAAAACGGCATGTATCAGCCGCTGGGCAGCCGTCACTTTGCCAGTTTCATTGATCAGGGCAATACGCTGCTGGTCAGTTTCGAGACCATCCAAGGGATCCACAACCTGTCGGATGTGGCGCAGCCGCTGGGGTTTGACCTGGTGAAGAACCTCGGCTGGTCGCACCTGTGCATCATCTCCAATGGCGACACCTGGTTCCGCAACGAGCGTATCTACGGGTTCTTCGACCAGCTGGTTGACGACGGCTTCTTCGATGAATTCGACAAGGTGGTATTTTATGGCGCGGGCCCCTGTGGCTATGCGGCGGCGGCCTTCTCTGTTGCGGCCCCCGGCGCCACTGTCGTGGCGGTGCAACCACAGGCAACGCTGGATCCGCGTCTCACTGATTGGGACGATCGGTTCAGCGAGATGCGCCGCGTTGACTTCACCGATCGCTACGGCTTTGCCCCGGACATGATGGATGCGGCCAAGCAGGGTTTTGTCATCTACGACCCGCGTGAGCGGCTGGATTCGATGCATGCCGCCCTGTTTGCGCGCAAGAATGTGCTGCGGCTGCGCACGCCGCATCTGGGCGACACCGTTCAGACGCGGCTGATCGAGATGGAAATCCTCTATAATATCCTCGCTCTGGCTGGGGCGGACCGGCTGACCGAGCGGCAGTTCTACAAGCTCTACCGGGCTCGCCGCAGCAATGGCCCCTACCTGCGCAAGTTGATGGCCCGTCTGGAACAGGATGAGCGCCCCTATCTGATGGCGCTGCTGTGCCGCAATGTGACCAGCAGGCTGCGCGCGCCCCGCTTCCGCCGCCGTCTGGAGGCATTGCGCAAAAGCGCCGCAGACGGCCAGATCAAACTGCCCCCCGAACGGTAAGGGCAGCCCGGCGGCGCCCGGTGCAAATGCCGGTGCCGCCAATCGCTGTCGCAGGTGATGCCGTTGCTTCCCCTGCGCGCGCCCCTGTGCTAGGCGGGCGCCATGACCGTTCAGCTCACCATCCCCCGCCCCGATGACTGGCATCTGCATCTGCGCGACGGCGCAATGCTGACAGCCGTTCTGCCTGAAACTGCCCGCGATTTTGCCCGCGCAATCATCATGCCGAATCTGGTGCCGCCGGTGGTGACAGGGGATCAGGCCGCAGCCTACCGCGACCGCATTCTGGCCGCCCTGCCCGATGGCATGGCGTTTGAGCCGCTGATGACGCTCTACCTGACTGAGGACACAGATCCGGCGGATGTGGCCGCAGCCCATGGCAGCGGGTTGGTCAAGGCCGTGAAGCTCTACCCGGCCGGGGCGACCACCAATTCCGCCTCTGGCGTCAGTGATTTCGACAAGGTGCGCGGCGTGCTGGAGACAATGGCCGACATCGGCCTGCCGCTCTGCACCCATGGCGAGGTGACGGACCACGACATCGACATCTTCGACCGCGAGGCTGTGTTTATCGACCGGGTGCTGGATCCGATCCGTCGCGCCACCCCCGGTCTGCGTGTGGTGATGGAACATATCACCACCAAGAACGCTGCCGATTATGTGACCAGCCAGGACCAAGACCTTGGCGCGACAATCACCACGCATCACCTGATCATCAACCGCAACCACATTCTGGCTGGCGGCATCAAGCCGCATTATTATTGCCTGCCTGTGGCCAAACGCGAGGAGCACCGTCTGGCCCTGCGCGCGGCTGCGACCTCTGGCGACAAGCGGTTCTTCCTTGGCACGGATTCGGCGCCCCACACCGATCCCAACAAACTCAGCGCCTGCGGCTGTGCCGGCTGTTTCACCGCCCCCAACACCATGCCGCTGCTGGCGCATGTGTTTGAGGAAGACGGCGCGCTGGACAAGCTGGCAGGTTTTGCCTCTGAAAACGGACCGGCCTTCTACCGCCTGCCGGTGAACAGCGCGCGCCTGACGCTGGAAAAACAGGACAGCCCGGTCATCTTCCCCGAGCAGATCAGCACCGAGGAAGGCCCGGTTACCGTCTTTGATCCCGGTTTTGATGTGTTCTGGAAGGTCGCCTGATCTTCTGGCCCCAAATATCCCCGCCGGAGGCTTCTGCCACCGGCGTCTCGCGCCGACCAAAAGGATGATAGAATGATCCCCTCCTCCTACCCCTCCCGCGAAGAAATCGCCCGCCTCTCTGCCCGCATGTTGCTGGAGATCGGCGCGGTGAATTTCAACACAGACACGCCGTATACGCTGGCCTCCGGCCTGCCCTCGCCTAGCTATATCGACTGCCGCAAGCTGATCTCCTTTCCGCGGATCCGCACGACGCTGATGGATTTCCTCACCGTCACGGTGATGCGCAACGCGGGTTTTGAGGCGTTTGACAATATCGCGGGCGGTGAAACGGCCGGCATCCCCTTTGGCGCATTGGTGGCGGAACGCATGGCGCTGCCGATGACCTATGTGCGCAAAAAACCCAAAGGCTATGGCCGCAATGCCCGCATCGAAGGGGTGATGACCGAGGACCAGCGCGTGCTGCTGGTGGAGGACATGACCACCGACGGCGGCTCCAAACTGTCCTTTGTCGATGCGATCCGCGAGACCGGCGCCACCTGCGGGCATACCGCGGTGATTTTCTATTACGACATCTTCCCCGAAACCACCCAGCGCCTCGGCGACCACGGTGTTGAGCTGCATTACCTGTGCACCTGGTGGGATGTCCTGGCCGAAGCCAAGGCGCAGAAGAGCTTTAGCGCCGAAACGCTGGATGAGGTGGAGACATTCCTGAAGGATCCGCGGGCCTGGCAGGAGGCGCATAAATCCGCCTGATCACCCTCTGTGTGACGTGCATCTTATCTGGGGCGGCCTGTGGACAGGGTCGCCCCGAATCAACTTGGAAGCAAGCAGATCAGCGCAGATATAGACAGCTTCCCAGAATGCACCCCATCATATAGACTACTCAGACCCCAACCCGGCTTCTGTAGAAACGACACACAGGTCAGCCTGCGGATATCCACAGGCTGTTCACAGCTTATCCTCAGAGTTTTCCAGATAGCCAGACCGAGCGCCCCGCCGGTATACACAGGCCAAATCACGCAGGCCACATAACGTCGGCCGCAGACGAGAGCAGCGATGAACGATATTACGCCTTTTGATCCCAATCTGCCCGCCGCCCCGGAGCCTGCTGCCAATGGCGAGGCGACCGGCGACGACGCCAGCATCCTGCCGCACTCCGTTGAGGCTGAACAGCAGCTGCTGGGCGCCATCCTGACCAACAACGACGTCTATGATCGCATCGCCTCGATCATAACCTCGGCGCATTTCTACGACCCGGTCCACGCCCGCATCTACGAAATTGCCGCCGCGCGGATCTCCAAGAATGCGCTGGCCTCGCCGGTGACGCTGAAGGCCTTCATGGAGGATGACGAAGGGCTGAAGGAGTTGGGCGGCCCGGCCTATCTGGCCAAGCTGGCGGGCGCATCCATCTCGGCCTTTGCGGTGCGCGACTATGCGCAGATGATCTATGATCTGGCGATCCGGCGGGAACTCATCGCGCTGGGGCGCAGCATTGCGGATAAGGCGCGCCGGGTCGATGTCGCCTCTGAACCCAAGGAACAGATCGTCGAGGCGGAACAGTCGCTTTATAAACTGGCCGAACAGGGCCAGACCGAAAGCGGTTTCAAATCCTTCCTCAAGGCGGTTACCGAAGCGGTCAATGTCACCAACGAGGCCTATCAGCGCGGCGGCGGCATGGCGGGGATTTCCACCGGGCTGGCCGATCTCGACAAACAGCTGGGTGGTCTGCACCCGTCGGACCTTCTGATCCTGGCGGGGCGTCCCTCGATGGGGAAAACCTCGCTTGCGACCAATATCGCCTTCAACGTCGCCAAGGCCTATAAGCGCGGCAAGAAACCGGATGGCACCGAAGGCGCCGTGGATGGCGGCGTCGTTGGCTTCTTCTCACTGGAGATGTCCGCCGAACAGCTGGCGGGCCGTATTCTGGCCGAAGCCTCCGAGATTTCCTCGCATAAGATCCGCCAGGGCGACATGACGGAGGAAGAATTCCGCCGCTTTGTGCAGGCGGCCAAGGATCTTGAGAGCTGCCCGCTGTTCATCGACGACACCCCCGCCCTGCCGATCTCGCAGCTGGCGGCCCGCGCGCGCCGTCTGAAGCGGACCCATGGGCTGGATCTGCTGGTCATCGACTACCTGCAGCTCTGCCGCGGCATGGCCGAGAACCGGGTGAATGAAATCGCGGAGATTTCCATGGGGATGAAGGCCATCGCCAAGGAGTTGAACATCCCGGTGGTTGCCCTCTCCCAGCTGTCACGTCAGGTCGAAAGCCGCGAAGACAAACGTCCGCAGCTGTCGGATCTGCGGGAATCAGGCTCGATCGAGCAGGACGCCGACGTCGTGATGTTCGTGTTCCGCGAGGAATACTATAAGGAACGGGAAAAACCCGGCGATCACGAATTGGACAAGATGGAAGAGTGGAAGCAGGCGATGGAACGCCTGCACGCCAAGGCCGAGGTCATCGTCGGCAAACAGCGTCACGGCCCCATCGGCACGGTTGAGCTGGCCTTTGAGGCGCAGTTCACCCGCTTTGGCAACCTCGCCAAGGCGTGGCAGCAGGATCACGCGCCGGAGTATTGATCCGCGTCGCAGCACCAAGATCGCAGCGCGCCGCCGGGGACACCCGCCAATAGCCCCCGGCGGCTGGACCCGGCGGGGCGCCTTTAAACGCGCCTGTCACCTTTCCACAAATACTCAAAATTCCAGCGCTTGCCCTGCAGGCTGACGGGTGCGGGGGCTGCCCACGCCGCCCGCCGCAACCCCCAGCCTGGGCGCGAAATCCGCCAACCGCCCCCTCGCCGGGGTCGGAATGCGGTTTCCCCCTTGACCCCTGTGCCCCCCGTGTCATGAACAGCGCATGACGACTGCTAGACTGACACTCAATCTGGATGCGCTGGTGACCAACTGGCGCAACCTCGATGCGCTGACCAATTGCGAAACCGCCGCGGTGGTCAAGGCCAACGGCTATGGGCTGGACGCAGGCCGCGTCGGCAAGGCGCTGGCCAATGCCGGTGCGCGCAACTTCTTCGTGGCAATGGCAGAGGAAGGTGTGGCCCTGCGCCGCGCCATCGGCCCCGGCCCCGGCATTTCGGTGTTTGCCGGCCATATGGAGGGCGACGCAAAACTGCTGCGCGATTTCCAACTGACGCCGATGCTGAATTCGCTCGACCAGATGCTGCGCCATTTCGAGAGCCTGCCGGGCCATCCCTTTGGCGTGCAGCTTGATACCGGGATGAACCGTCTCGGCATGGAGGCCGCCGAATGGGCCGCTGTCCGCGACATTGCCCTGAGCCAGGGACCGGTTCTGTTGATGTCGCATCTGGCCTGCGCCGATGAGGCCTCGCACCCGATGAATGACCATCAGCTGCAGACATTTGTACAGATGACAGAAGGTCTGGATCTGCCCCGTTCTCTTGCCGCCACTGGCGGGCTGCTGCTGGGGCGCAACTACCACTTTGACCTGTGTCGTCCGGGCATCGGGCTTTATGGCGGGCAGCCCTATGGCGATGCGCTGCCCGTGGCGCAGCTGGACCTGCCGGTGATCCAGATCCGCAGCCTCGATCCGGGCGAAACCGTGGGCTATGGCAACAGCTGGACAGCGCAGCGCCCCAGCCGCATCGCCACGGTCGCAGCCGGGTATGCCGATGGTCTGCACCGCGCACTGGGCGGCGGCCAGATCCAGGTCTACGCAGGCGACACGCCCTGCCCGGTGGTCGGCCGCGTTTCCATGGATCTGATCACTGTCGATGTCAGCGACCTTGGCGACGATCCCAGCCACCTCAGCATCCTGAACGAGCGCCAGACCGTGGATACGCTGGCACAGGCTGCGGGCACCATCGGCTATGAAATCCTCACCTCTCTCGGCAGCCGCTACGCACGGAGCTATACTGGATGAGCACATCTTCGCGTCTCTCTCCCCTCAGCCTGATTGCGCGGCTGGGACAATTGGTCCTGGCCGGTCTGGGCGCTGTGGGGCGGGTGACGCTCTTTGGTCTGTCCACGTTTAGCCATATGCTGCGGCCGCCCTACTACCCGCGTGAGCTGCTGAATGCGCTGTTGCAGGTGGGCTGGCTGTCGCTGCCGGTGGTGGGCCTCACGGCGATTTTCACCGGGGCGGCGCTGGCCTTGCAGATCTATGCGGGCGGCGCGCGTTTCAACGCCGAGGCAGTAGTACCGCAGATCGTCGCCATCGGGATGGTGCGCGAACTTGGACCGGTGCTGGTTGGTCTTATGATTGCCGCGCGCGTCACCTCCTCCATCGCGGCTGAAATCGCCACGATGAAGGTGACAGAGCAGATCGACGCGCTGGTCACACTGTCCACGCATCCGATGAAATACCTGGTGGCGCCCCGCGTTCTGGCCGCGCTGATCACAGTGCCGGTGCTGGTGGGCGTTGGCGATATTATCGGCATCATGGGCGGCTATGTGGTCGCGACGCAAAATCTGGGCTTCAATCCGGCGGCTTATCTGAAGAACACCGTCGATTTCCTTGAACTGCGCGATATCGTCTCCTCGCTGGTCAAGGGGGCGGCCTTTGGCACCATCGCTGCCACCATGGGCTGCTACTATGGCATGCAATCAGGCCGCGGCGCGCAAGGCGTGGGCCGCGCCACCAAAGGGTCGGTCGAGGCCGCAGCCGTCCTGATCCTTGCTGCCAATTTTGTCCTCACAGGGATTTTCTTCTCGCTATGATCCAGATGAATGACGTCCATAAGGCCTTTGGCGACAACCGGGTCCTGCAAGGCATGACGCTTGAGATCCCCAAGGGCAGCTCGATGGTGATCATTGGTGGCTCCGGCACCGGGAAATCGGTCGCGCTCAAGAGCATTCTGGGGCTGATCAAGCCGGACAGCGGTGAGATCCTGGTTGACGGCAAGCCCGCCGACAGTGGTGACCGCGATAAGTTTCTTGCGCGGTTTGGCATGTTGTTTCAGGGAGCTGCACTGTTTGACTCCCTGCCCGTCTGGCAGAACGTCGCCTTCCGCCTGCTGCGCGGCTCACTAAAGCGCCCGGTGGATGAGGCGCGCGCCATCGCCATTGAAAAACTGCGCCGGGTGGGGCTGAAGGCCGATGTGGCGGACCGCCTGCCCGCAGAACTGTCGGGCGGCATGCAGAAACGTGTCGGGCTTGCCCGCGCCATTGCCGCCGAGCCGGAGATCATCTTTTTCGATGAGCCCACCACCGGCCTTGACCCGATCATGTCCGGCGTGATCAACGACCTGATCCGCGAGATCGTGGTCGAGATGGGCGCCACCGCGATGACCATCACTCACGATATGACCTCTGTCCGGGCCATTGCCGACAATGTGGCGATGCTGCATGGCGGGGTGATCCAATGGACTGGTCCGGTGGCAGATATGGACCAATCGGGCGATCCCTATATGGAGCAATTCATCCACGGCCGCGCAGAGGGGCCGATTGAAGCGGTGCGGTGACAGGCCCGATGGAAGGCTTGCTAGCGCTCCTGTTATTAGCTTCTCCCTTTGTGGCTGCAGCGGTTACAATGTGGCTAGGGATGAAGCTGCAACGAGAGACAGTGCATCAAAAAGTAGGAGTTAGGCTGGTAATTCTGCCACCGATGACGCTGCTTTGGTTCGCTGTTCTATTCTTCATACTAGCAAGCGGTTCCGATCTAAGGCGACATTTGTCGTGGCAGGTTCATTTCGTGACACTTGCCGCATTCCTAGCTGTCGAGTTTTCACTCATCCGCACGATAATAGTCGGCCCATTTCGCCTGCATGCAGCAGGTGCGGCGGCGCTATGCGGTCTAGCTGGGTTTGCCATTTTTACAGCGATCTTTCTCTAAGCTCTCGGTCATCTGGGGTTAAACAGCGCATACTTCCTTTTTGTCCAAGCCCCCCGCTAACCGCATTCAACACGAAGCCAGTGCCTGTTCGCGGTCGTATGCGCAGCGCCCTCCGTTTTACCGCGGGCAAATCTGTGACTTGACGGTGGCGGACGGGCGCTGGCCGGGCCGCAAGCGACCTTGCTGGAAGAAACCTATTGCTTCCCCCTTTCCAATCTAGCCTGAAACGCACAAGTGTTGACCACCGCAAGACAAAGAGCCGCCATGACCCTCCGCCTCCTCACCCTGTCGCTCCTGATCCTCTACCCCGTCGCGTGGTTCGCGCCGCTGATGCGGGCGGGGTTGTTGCCGATCTTTGGCCTCAGCGAGATTTCGGTGATCACCGGGTTGCAGAGCCTTTGGGGCAGCGACGTCATTTTGGCGCTGACGGTCACGGCTTTCGCGATATTCGCGCCTTACCTCAAGACCATCGGGCTGGCGCTGGTCCAATGGGGCCTGCTGGACATGCGGGTACAGCCAGTTCTGCATGTCTTGGGCAAGCTGGCGATGGCGGATGTGTTTCTCATCGCGCTCTATATCACGTTGGCCAAGGGGATTGGCTACGCGACGATTGAGACCGCCTGGGGGCTTTATCTGTTTACGGGCTGTATTCTGGCGTCAATTGTCCTGTCTCTTCTGACTGCGCGCCATCTGCGCCAGCAGGACGACTAGAAACCGGGCGCTGCCCCCGGCTTTCGGCCTGCGCCGGGACATTTATCGCCAGAAGATGTTCTGTGCGCCCTCATCTTCTGGCCCGAAATATCCCGGAGCGCGAGGCAGACCCTCGCATGCCCGGTCTGAAGCGCCGCAGCGCTTGAACAAACCGGAAACATCTGCCACAGCTAGCGCATGGCTAAAACATCCTATTCCTGCTCTGCCTGCGGAGCCTCCTTTTCAAAATGGTCCGGGCGCTGCGATGGCTGCGGCGAGTGGAATTCCATCACTGAAGACAAGGGCCTGTCCAAGGGCGGCCCTGCGTCGAAATCCCTCGGCATGCGGCGGGGCAAAACGATCCCGCTGAGCGATCTGGCAACAGAGGAAACACCGCCGCCGCGCACCTGTTGTGGTGTGGGCGAGCTGGACCGGGTTCTGGGTGGTGGGCTGGTGCCTGCCTCTGCCATTCTGGTCGGCGGGGATCCGGGGATCGGGAAATCGACGCTGTTGTTGCAGGCGGCAGCGCAGTTTGCCCGCTCGGGCCTGAAGACGATCTATGTCAGCGGCGAGGAAGCCAGCGCACAGGTGCGGATGCGCGCGCAGCGCCTTGGATTGGCGGAGGCGCCGGTCAAGCTGGCAGCGGAAACCAACCTGCGCGATATTCTGACCACGCTGGAGGCGGAGCGGCCGCAGCTGGCCATCATCGATTCCATCCAGACCATGTGGGCCGATCATGTCGACAGCGCGCCGGGGTCCGTGAGCCAGGTGCGTGCTGCGGCGCATGAGCTGACCACATTCGCCAAAACCAACGGCATTTCCATCATCATGGTCGGCCATGTCACCAAGGAGGGCCAGATTGCAGGCCCCCGCGTGGTCGAACATATGGTCGATACTGTGCTGTATTTTGAGGGCGAACGCGGGCATCAGTTCCGCATCCTGCGCGCCGTCAAGAACCGCTTTGGCCCCGCAGATGAGATCGGCGTCTTTGAGATGACTGGCGGCGGGTTGAGCGAGGTTCGCAATCCCTCCGCGCTCTTCCTGTCAGAGCGCGGCACCCCCTCGCCCGGGTCGGTGGTGTTTTCCGGTATCGAAGGCACCCGCCCGGTTCTGGTGGAGATGCAGGCGCTTGTTGCACCCTCGCCGCATTCGCAGCCGCGTCGGGCCGTGGTGGGCTGGGACTCCTCGCGCCTGGCGATGATCCTGGCCGTTCTGGAGGCCCGCTGCGGCATCCCGTTTGCGGGGCTTGATGTCTATCTTAATGTTGCCGGTGGGATGAAAATCTCGGAACCGGCGGCGGATCTTGCGGTGGCAGCGGCGCTGCTGAGCGCGCGCGAAGACACCGCGCTGCCCGCAGATACGGTGGTATTCGGAGAAATATCGCTCTCTGGTGCCCTGCGACCGGCCCCTCAGACCGAAAACCGGTTGAAAGAAGCGCAAAAACTTGGTTTCACCGCAGCCATAGCTCCAAGTGGTGGCAAATCCGTCGCGGTCTCCGGACTTGCGGTGCGACAGGCCTCTGATCTCGCCGGTTTTGTTGGCGAGTATTTTGGGGCTGGCTAAAGTCGCAAGAATTCTAATCGCAGGTTAACGGGCGAGGGACATGGAAGGTTTCACCATTATCGACGGGGTCGTGGCCCTTGTCATTGTTGTATCAGCGTTGCTGGCCTATTCGCGCGGATTCGTGCGTGAGGCGATGGCCATCGCTGGTTGGATTGCCGCCGCCATCTTGGCCTTTTTGTTTGCGCCGCAGGTCGAGCCGCTGATGGCCGAGATCCCGGTGATCGGGGAGTTCATCGCGGACAGCTGCGAATTGTCAATCATCGCCGCCTTCGCTGCGGTGTTTGCATTGGCGCTGATTGTGGTGTCGTTCTTCACACCGCTGTTTTCTTCGCTGGTGCAGCGCTCTGCGCTTGGCGGGCTGGATCAGGGCATCGGGTTCTTCTTTGGGGTGCTGCGCGGCATCCTGTTGGTGGCGATTGCCTTCTTCCTCTACAATGTCGTGATGACCGGTCAGAGCTTTACCATCGTGGATGAGAGCCGCTCTGCCGTGGTGTTTGAGCGGATGATCGGCAAGATCGAGGACCGCAACCCCGAGCAGGCGCTTGGCTGGGTCACCACGCAGTATGAGAGCCTGATTGGCGCCTGCGAGAAGTAAGCGCTTACCGCCACCGCTGATCGCGCATCTGCGACAGTGGTACATATGATCATGATTGGAACGGGGCGCCTCTGGCGCCCTTTTTCGTGGCCGGATGGGAAGGGTTGAGGTTTGGCAGGGTTGCAAGCCCCAGCATTGACCACCGGCGCCATCGCCATGTGACCGCTCGCGGCGAGGGCTAAGGCGAGGGCGGAGGTTTTGCACGCGCCACTTGTCCAATGACGACATTCCCAGAGGCAGGCACGTTTACCTTTCCTAACATCAAAAACACTCATTAACACTCTGTTAACCAATTAGAATCGCTATTTTGGGGCATCGGAACGCGTGCTGATCCTCGGGTGACACCGGAACGCAGCCCGATAAAAGTTAACAAATCCTGCGATCCGAGGTGTTTTCGGGCAACAATTTGGTGAATGAGGCAGGATTGACGGCCAAAAACCCCTGAGTTGTCCCAATCGGCCCGATCCTTGCCCCATTTCCGTCCAATTTCGCAGCGCACATTGGTGTCAACAAGACGCCGGACAGAATGTCAGGCATATCGCTCAGAAGGACGACACCATGCTGCTGGACCATTCGACATCGTTTGCTGACTGTCAGCCCGTTGGTCTTCTGCTGGATTTCCCGGCAGCTGTCTCCCCCGCCGCTCCCAGCCGTGCCCGGCCCCGTCCGCGCACTGGTGGTCTGCTGCCGCATGTGATGGTGGAAACGGATCGCGGGTTTGTTCAGGCCCGTGATGTGAAGCCTGGTGACAAGATCTACACACTGGATGGCGGCGCGCAGGAAGTGACCGGCGTCAAACATGCGGTGCCGCGCCTGACCTCCTTGGTGCATGTCCCCGCCGGTGCGCTGGGGAATGATAATGACCTCACCTTGCCTGCGGATCAGAAGGTTGGTCTGGAACTGGCCGCAGTGGAGCGCCTGTTCGACATCCCCACTGCGATGACCAAAGTGGTCTCGCTGATCGGCTACAACGGTATCTCTGCCGCCATGCCGGAGAAGATGGCGCGCATCTATCTCACCTTTGCCGAGGAAGAAATGATCTGGGCCGAATGTGGCATGCTGGTGCATGTGGCAGGTGAGACTGGCGCAGACGACGACGGCGCGTTTCGCATGCTGACACTGACCGAGACGCGTCAGATCCTGGCCAGCGAAGACGGCCGCGCGCTTACCGATGCTGGTAAAGGCGACGCGGATGAGCGCAATGAGGAAAGCGATGACGTGCTTTCCGCCTTTGATATGCTGCGCGGTCTGCTGGCGGCCTGAGGGCGGCCTGAGGGCGCGATCACGATCTGCTTCAGCCATGCTGAGGCCCTGCGTTTTCTAGCCCCGACCATGGCAAGACACCCGACCTGCGACCGCTCGCAGGTCTTTGTCGTTAGAGAGAGCACCAGCAGCCGGGCGGGGTTTTTCACCCCAACTGTCGTGAAACCGTGATCCTTTGGTGACATGGGCGGGCGGACCCTCTATGTGGGGGGCATCCTGACAACCGGATTCGGAGCCACACCGCCTTGCCGATGCCGCAGATGCCCCCCGCCCACCCGTTTGACGATGACAAGCTGCGCGAAGAATGCGGCATCTTTGGCGTCGTCGGCGTCCAGGACGCCTCCAATTTCGTTGCTCTTGGCCTGCACGCCCTGCAACACCGAGGACAGGAGGCCGGCGGCATTGTCACCCACGATCCTGTCGAAGGGTTCCAGAGTGCCCGCCGGTTTGGCTATGTCCGCGACAACTTCACCTCGCAGGATGTGATGTCCACCCTGCCCGGCCCGATTGGGATTGGCCATGTGCGCTACTCCACCGCCGGGTCCAAAGGACAGACCGCGATCCGCGACGTACAGCCGTTTTTTGGCGAGTTTGCCATGGGCGGTGCAGCTATTGCCCACAATGGCAACATCACCAATGCCGATGCCCTGCGCAAAGAGCTGATCGAACGTGGTTCGATCTTTCAGAGCTCATCCGATAGCGAGTGTATCATCCACCTGATGGCGCGCTCCCTGCAGCGCAATATCCCGGAGCGGATGGAAGACGCGCTGCGCCGGGTCGAAGGGGCGTTTTCCGTCGTGGCAATGACCCGCACCAAACTGATCGGCGTGCGGGATCCGCTGGGCGTGCGCCCGCTGGTCCTCGGCAAGATCGGCGATGGCTATGCGCTCAGCTCGGAGACCTGCGCCCTGGACATCATCGGTGCCGAGTTCCTGCGCGAGATTGAACCGGGCGAGATGGTGGTGATCACCGACAAGGGCGTCGAGAGCCATTTCCCGTTCCGCCGCCAAGCGTCCAAATTCTGCATCTTTGAACACGTCTATTTCTCCCGCCCTGATTCGATCCTTGGCGGGCGTTCTGTTTATGAGACCCGCGAAGCAATTGGCCGCGAGCTGGCCAAAGAAAACCCGGTCGAGGCGGATCTGGTCTGCCCCGTTCCCGACAGCGGCACCCCGGCGGCGATTGGCTATTCGCTGCAATCGGGGATCCCCTATGCGATGGGGATCATCCGCAATCAGTACATGGGCCGGACCTTCATCGAGCCAACCGAACAGATCCGCAACATGGGTGTGCGGCTGAAGCTGAACGTGAACCGCGCCCTGATCGAAGGCAAACGCGTGATCCTGGTGGACGATTCCGTTGTGCGCGGCACAACATCGCGCAAAATCAAGGAGATGATCCTGGATGCCGGGGCCAGCGAGGTGCATTTCCGCATCGCCTCTCCGCCAACCGCCTGGCCCTGTTTCTACGGCGTGGACACCCCCGACCGTGACAAGTTGCTGGCGGCAAACATGTCCGAAGATGAGATGGCCAAGCACCTTGCCGTGGACAGTCTGAAGTTCATCTCACTGGACGGGCTTTACCGCGCCGTGGGTCAGGATCAGGGGCGCAACAGCGCCTGCCCGCAGTATTGCGATGCCTGTTTCTCTGGCGAATACCCGGTTGTTCCCACCGATATGGTGGAACGGGGGTTTGAAATGAAAGCCGCAGCAGAGTAAGAGCGCAGCCGATATCAGTTCGACTCATGAGGCGCTGATCACCGGATCGGCGCCTCTTGCCGTTTTGCGACCACCACCGCCCGCCACCGAAAGGCCGACCCTTTGGATCCACATCTCGCCCGCATGCTTGGCTCACAGCGCCAGTGCCGCTGTTGCGGGGCGACCTTTGCCCAGCTCTTGAGCCTCAGCTGTGACCGGCCCGATGTCTGCCCGGAAGATATGTTCGTGCATGACAACACCGCCATCTCTGCTCAGGCCGGTGATGTGCTGACCGAAGATTTTTGCCGCCTTGGCAAACTGCGCTTTGTGCGGGCAGTGCTGGCGGTGCCACTGGCGGATACCCGTGGTGAGGAGTTCATTCTGGGCACTTGGGCGCGGCTGAGCCAGGAGGATTTCGAGGCCTATCTCGACCGGTTCGAGATGCAGGAGACCGAGGATCTGGGCAGCAAACGCGCCTGGCTGGCCAATGCCATCCCACCAGACGGCAGCGAGTCAGTCGAGGCGATGCTGCATATGCGGCCTGAGGGGCAATATCCTGAGCTGCAGATCTCTGAGCCGGATCACCCGCTTTACAATTTGCAGATGGTCGGTGCGCAGCTGGAGGAGCTGCTGGGCCTGCTTTATGCCTATGGCCACGATCTGCCGTCGCTGATCTACGACGCCTGACCCCACTGAAGTTCCCCCCGCTTCCTAGCCTGCTTCCCCCCGCAAACGTTCAAGGGCCTGCGCGCAATTGCGCAGCGTCAGAACAGGCCATGCGCAAGGGCTTGCGCACCAATGGGCGGCCCACCGGCAGTCGCTTGCCACCATGCGCCGCCCCCTCTGTTCGGCGGAAAGCGAAGCTGATAGCCGACCGGCATCCGCCCTGAGCGCACTAGAGAAAGAACCAAGTTACCAGAATGGCAAATCGTGATAGCGGCAAGACCCCGGCGAATGTTGCAGGTCATGCCACCCAGAAAGACGCCTTGCGCCGCAACCGCCTCAGCCTGTTGGGACTGTTTGGCGCCAGCAACAACCTCAGCGCCATGGTGCGCATGCCCAGTGGGCGCACGCAGGTGGTGACCCGTGGCAGCCGACTGTCTGGCGGTGAGGTCATTGCGATTGATGCCGACGGTCTGATCCTGCAGAAAAACGGCAAAGCTGCGCGGATCGAGATGCCCGGCAGCTGACCTGCCTTGGTGTCGGCAAAAGGACTGACGGAGGGCTGACGGGGTACTGGGACGGAGGCTGCGCCGCTTTGGCCCCTTGACCCGCGTCACGCCGCACCGCACAAGGCGCCCATGACACAGAAACTTGCTCTCATCACCGGGGCCTCTCGGGGTCTGGGCGCCGCCCTCGCAGAGGCACTGGCGCCGACGCATCACATCGTTGCCGTGGCCCGCACCACCGGCGCGCTGGAAGAGCTGGACGACCGGATCAAATCCGTCGGCGGTTCTGCCACATTGGCCCCGATGGACATCACTGTCCCCGAGGCTATGGCGACGCTCTGCCGCGGCATCCACGACCGTTGGGGGCAGCTGGATCTCTGGCTGCACACCGCGATCCACGCTGCGCCTCTAAGCCCGGCCAATTTCGTCGCTGCGAAGGATTGGCAGAAATCCATGGCGATCAATGCCACAGCGACCTCCGTGCTGATCCCCTATGTGGCGCCGCTGCTGGGGCAAACCGGTCAGGCCGTGTTCTTTGAGGATCCTCGCGCGGGCGAGAAGTTCTTTGGCGCCTATGGTGCCACCAAGGCGGCCCAGATGTCGCTGGCCAACAGCTGGCAGATTGAGACCGCAAAGACCGGCCCAAAGGTACAGGTGCTGACGCCGCAGCCCATGGCTACCGCTGTCCGTGCCCGGTTTTTCCCCGGCGAGGATCGCGACGCGCTGGCCAGCCCGCAGCAGGAAGCCGCCCGGTTGTTGCCCCAGATCCTGACCGCCGCCGACTGACCAAACGCTGCCCATCGGCTGCATGACGCCCAACGGCAATGCAGACGCGCGATATTCCGCCGACCGGTGCCCGACAGGGGCGCCGGTCGCCTTGGTTTCAGGGCCGGGCGGCAAACCTGTGGCCTCTGTGCCGCAGGGGCCGTCACCGGGCAGCTTGCGCGCGGTCACAGCGGGGAAACTCTTGCCCCCTTTTGCCCCACATCTTATTCAGGTCGGACATGCGGATCGGCGTGACCGCGCCCGAGATACAGCCCGCCAGAGCCAGACGAGAGGCCCAGTTCATGCGAATTCTGATCACCAACGACGATGGCATCAGCGCCCCCGGTCTGGCGGTTCTGGAGCAGATCGCCCGCGACGTGGCAGGGCCCGACGGCGAGGTCTGGACCGTCGCGCCCGCGTTTGAACAGTCAGGCGTCGGCCATTGCATCAGCTACACCCGCCCCTTCATGCTCAGCCAGCTGGGCGAGCGCCGCTTTGCCGCCGAAGGATCGCCTGCGGACTGCGTGCTGGCAGGGCTGCATGTGGTGATGAAGGATCAACTGCCGGATCTGGTGTTGTCGGGCGTGAACCGGGGCAACAATTCGGCTGAGAACGCGCTCTATTCCGGCACCTTGGGTGGCGCGATGGAGGCAGCATTGCAGGGCATCCCCGCGATGGGACTGTCGCAGTATTTTGGGCCAGAAAACAACCAGCTGAACAACCCGTTTGAAGCCGCCGCCCAGCACGGCGCCGATCTCATCTGCTCAATCCTTGACACACAACCCAAGGAAGACGCGGATTACCGGTTGTTTTACAACATAAATTTCCCGCCCGTTCCTGCGGAGGATGTCAAAGGGCGACGGATCGCACCGCAGGGATTTCGGCGTGGCAGCCATTTCTCCGCTGAGGAGCAGACCTCTCCCAACGGGCGGCGCTACCTGTGGATCCGGGGCGGCAATCAGCATATCGCCACCGCCGAGGGCACGGATGCAGCACAAAATCTGGCGGGCTATATCTCGGTCACACCGATGCGGGCTGATCTGACGGCGACGGACGCGCTGGAGCGCCTGAAGGGCATTGAATGAGCGAGCCGACTGCCGAAACCAAGATGCAGTTTCTGTTTGCCCTGCGCTCACGCGGGGTGACGGATGCGCAGGTGCTGGACGCGATGGAACAGATCGATCGCGGCCCCTTTGTGCGGGGGCTGTTTTCGGCGCGCGCCTATGAGGACATGCCGCTGCCGATTGCCTGCGGGCAGACCATTTCGCAGCCTTCAGTCGTGGGGCTGATGACTCAGGCTTTGCAGATTTCACCCCGCGACACGGTTCTGGAGGTCGGCACCGGGTCCGGCTATCAGGCGGCGATCCTGAGCAAGCTGGCGCGGCGTGTCTATACCGTGGACCGTCATGCCCGGCTGGTGCGGGAGGCGCGGCAGATTTTTGACCAGCTGCATCTGTCCAATATCACCTCGCTGGTGGGGGATGGCAGCCACGGGCTGCCGGAGCAGGCGCCCTTTGATCGAATCATCGTGACCGCCGCTGCCGAGGATCCGCCCGGCCCGCTCTTGGCGCAGCTGAAGACCGGCGGTATCATGGTGGTGCCCGTGGGGCAGTCGGACACCGTACAGACCCTGATCCGTGTTCAAAAAACCGCCAGCGGTCTGGAATACGACGAATTGCGCCCGGTGCGTTTTGTTCCCCTGCTTGAGGGGATCGGCAAAGACACGTAAGGGAGAGGCAAGACCTGCCCTCCCCCAAAGTTCGGGAAGATCCCGAGCCGGATCACGTGGCTGGCCGACGGACTATTGGCAAGCCCCAGGGATAATGGGGGCCCGCAAGACGGGAACGGCGTTCTGAGGAGAGCGAAATGACAGTGACTGACCCCACCCGCCGCGATCGCGCGACAGGCCGCAAGGTGCTGATGGCGTTGCCTCTGGTGGCCGTGCTGGCCGCTTGCGAGGCGCCGCTTGACTATGATCTGCGCGGCCAGATCGGTGCTTTCAACACCACCAAGGCGGCACAAACCGCCACCACCAGCCGTCCGAAACCGGATTCCAGTGGGCTGATCACCTACCCGTCCTATCAGGTGGCCGTGGCCCGACGCGGCGATACGCTGAATGACGTGGCTGGCCGCATTGGTCTGCCCGCCAGCGAATTGGCCCGTTTCAACGGCATGAAGACGGACGATCCGCTGCGCCAGGGCGAAATCATCGCCCTGCCCCGCCGGGCACCTGGCACCGCTTCAAACAGCACAGGCGGTGTAGATATCGCCTCGCTGGCGGGGGATGCTATCGACAGTGCCCCCTCTACCACGCCAAATGCAGCAAGCACCGTCAACACCACACCGCTGGCGCCGCAGCCTCCGGGGAGCAAGCCGCAGGTGCAGAGCGGGCCGGAGCCGGTGCGCCACAAGGTGAAACGCGGCGAGACAGCCTATACCGTGTCGCGGCTCTATCAGGTGCCAGTAAAGGCACTGGCGGAATGGAACGGTCTCGGCAGCGATTTTGCCATTCGTGAAGGCCAGTTCCTGCTGATCCCGCTGAAGGACCGTCCGGCACCGCGCAAGGAAGCCTCCGCAGCAACAGCAACAGCCGTGCCCGCTGTCGCAACCGTCACGGCCCCCGGTGAGGGCACCAGCACGCCCACCCCACCCAGCGCGACCAAGCCGCTGCCGCAGGAAACCGTTGCCCCCGCCGCTGAAGCTCCCAAGGATCTGCCAAAGGTAGAAGTTCCCGCCCCCACCCGCAGCGCCAGCAGCGCGATGAGTTACCCGGTCAAGGGCAAGATCACCCGCACCTATGCCAAGGGCAAGAACGACGGCATTGATATTGCGGGGGCTGCGGGCGCGCCGGTACAGGCCGCCGATGGCGGCACCGTCGCGGCGATCACCAAGGATTCAAACAATATCCCGATCATCGTGATCCGCCATGACGCCAAGCTGCTGACGGTCTATGCCAATGTCGACAAAATCGCAGTGAACAAAGGCGACACGGTATCACGCGGCCAGACGATTGCTGCGCTGCGTGACGGGCCGTCGGCCTATGTGCATTTTGAGGTTCGCAACGGCTTCGAAAGCGTTGATCCCCTGCCCTATCTGCAGTGACGTCGCCCCCGTACACCGGACCATAAGAAACGGCGCCCGGGAGACCCCTGAGCGCCGTTTTTCCATTTGATGTCCGGTGGGGTCGTTCCAAAGCCGCGCGCGGCCTTCTCAGGTGACTTTCACACCGTGCCGACCGGCGAGATCGGTGAAGAACTGCCAGGCCACCCGCCCCGAACGCGCGCCACGTGTGGCTTGCCATTCAATTGCCTCGGCGCGCAGCTCCTGCTCCGCAACCTCTACACCGTAGGCTGTGCAATAGCCTGAAATCATGGTGAGATATTCGTCTTGATCGCAAGGGTGGAAACCGAGCCACAGCCCGAACCGATCCGAGAGCGAGACCTTTTCCTCAACCGCTTCGGAGGGGTTGATGGCGCTGGAACGCTCGTTTTCGATCATATCGCGCGGCATCAGGTGGCGACGGTTGGAGGTGGCGTAGAACAGCACATTATCAGGGCGCCCTTCGATGCCGCCATCCAGCACCGCTTTCAGGCTTTTGTAGTGCTGATCATCATGGCCAAAGGAGAGGTCATCACAGAACAGGATAAAGCGCTCAGGCGCGGCGCGCAGATGGTTCAGAAGCCGTGCCACCGAGGGCAGATCCTCGCGTTGCAATTCCACCAGTTTGAGCGCCGGAAACTCCGGTGATAACTGGCCGTGAATCGCCTTCACCAGGCTGGATTTCCCCATGCCACGGGCGCCCCATAGAAGCGCGTTGTTCGCCCCGAACCCGGAGGCAAAGCGACGGGTGTTGTCCAGCAGTGTGTCCCGCGCGCGATCAATCCCCAAGAGCAGGTCCAGATCAACGCGGCTGACGCTTCTCACAGGCTCCAGCCGGTCCGGCGCGACATGCCAGACAAAGGCCGACGCCGCAGCAAAATCCGGTGCCTTCAACGGTGCGGGCGCCATCCGCTCCAGCGCATCCGCGATGCGGGTCAGGCTTGTCTCATCCATAATCGGGGCCTCCGGTTATCTGGCTTGGGGGCGCAACCCTCTGTGGGATCAGCTGTCCCGCGGCTCAATCATATCCACGCGGGTGGCGTGGCGACCGCCTTCGAACTCAGCATTGAGGAAGGCATCAACAATCTCAATCGCCAGGCTGTCACCAACCACACGCGCCCCGATGGAGAGCATATTGGCGTTGTTGTGCTGGCGGATCATCTTGGCAGAGAAGGTTTCGGAGCAGACGCCGCAACGGATGCCCTTCACCTTGTTTGCGGCCATCATGATGCCCTGACCGGTGCCGCAAAGAATGATCCCGAGGTCGCAATCGCCCGAGGCCACACGCTCCGCCGCGGCTGCGCCGTGCTTGGGGTAATGGGTGCTCTCCGGGGTGGTGGGGCCAATATCGACGACCTCCCAGCCGTTGGCGGCAATGTGGTCCGCGATGGCCTGGCGCAGCTCAATCGCGGCGTGGTCGCTGGAAAGCACAACGCGGGTCGGTTTTTTCTGGTCCATGGGAGTCTCCGTCGGTGGGTTACCGGGGTCAAAGCATGTTCAGGCTGCGCGGGCAAGAGGGCAGCCGCCAAAGCAAAAAGGCGCGCCGTTTCCAGCGCGCCTTTTGTCATCCGTTCCGGTAGGGATTACTTGGCCTTACCGTCGTCCTGATCATCATCTTCAAACTCGGCCATCAGAGGATCATCTTCGGGATGCATATCCATTTCCTCGCCGAGATCATCGTCGTCGTCATAGTAACCTTCGGCGCGCAACTTCGCCTCGCGGGTTTTCTCAACCCGGCGCACCAGAAGGATCGACACCTCATAAAGACCATAGACCACCGAAAACAGGATCCCTTGCGTGATCACATCCGGCGGGGTCACAAGAGCTGCCAATACAAGGATGGCGACAACCGCATATTTGCGCACGCTCCCCAGCCCGTCAGCACTGACCAGACCGGCCTTCCCCATCAGGGTCAGAAGCACCGGCAGCTGAAAGCACAGGCCAAAGGCCATGATGAATTTCAGCGTGATATCCAGCGACTCGTTCACCTTGCCAAAGAAGGTGATCCGCACCCCTTCGGTGGTTTCCGGCACCACGGCGGCATCGGCAGGCAGGCTGCTGACCGCGCCAGACAGAAGGTTGGCAAAGATCGACGACACATCGGCAAAGCCAAGGAAGAAAGCCATCGCCAGCGGTGTCACCACGAAATGCGCAAAGCTCGCCCCCAAGAGGAACATCACCGGCGAGGCGATGAGGAAGGGCAAAAACGCGTTCTTCTCAGTCTTGTAGAGACCCGGCGCCACAAAGCGCCAGAGCTGAAAGCCAATGACCGGGAACGACAGTGCAAAGCCAAACACCATGGAGATGCGGAACAGCGTGAACAGGTATTCCTGCGGGCTGGTGTATTGCAGTGTCGGTGCGGGATCGCCCAGATTGCGCAGGGTTTCCTCAATCGGGCCCAGCAGGAATTGCAGGATCGGTTCTGCAACAGTGAAGGCCAGCACGATCCCCACGATGAACGCGCCCACCGCCCGGATCAGGCGGGTGCGCAATTCGGCCAAATGCTCAATCAGCGGCGCTGTGCTGTCGTCGATGTCTTCAGACGCGCTCATGTCTTGGTCTCACTTTCCGGCGTTGTCGGCGTGTCCGAAGCTGCCAAAGCTGCCTCCGCCTCAGCCGCTTTGGCCTGCGCTTCAGCGGCCTCGCGCGCCTTGCGGTCTGCCGCGGCACGGGCGGTGGCAGCCTGGATTTTCTTGGCATCTTCTGCCCGTTCAGCCGCCAGTTTCCCGGTTTCGCTGTCGGGGTCGAATTTGGTCGGGTCGATTGACTTTGCCATATCCTGTGCCGCCTGTTTGACGCCATCCATTGCAGTATTGACCGGGTTGGCCGCCGCCTTCAGCCCCTTGGCCATGTCATTGACGCCCGCCTCATCGGCAGCGTCATTCATGGCCCGGCTGAACTCGCGCGCCATGCCCTTGGCCTTACCCACGAACCGCCCGACGTTGCGGAACAAAACCGGCAGGTCCTTGGGCCCGACAACAATCAGCGCCACAACGCCGATGACCATGAGTTCGGTCCACCCAAGATCAAACATCGCCGCTTAGACCTTGTCTTTTTCGGTCTCGGGGGTCACGTCGCGCGCGGCCTCTGCGGAGTTGTCTTCTTCCAGTTCCTTGGTGCTGTCGTTGACGCCTTTCTTGAAGGCGGTGATGCCTTTGCCCACTTCGCCCATCAGCGACGAAATCTTGCCGCGGCCAAACAGGACCAGCACGACAACGGCGATGAGCAGCAGGCCCGGAAGGCCGATATTGTTAAGCATGAGAGGGTCTCCTTCTGCGTGCGGACCGGGGGATGGCCCGCAGATGTCATTTGATGACGGTTTTACGCCCCCACCCCGGCGCGGCAAAGATCTGAGCTGCATGGGCGGCATCGGAAACTGACAAAAAAGCAGTTTTATACGAGGCGACGCAATTCAACTGACAGGTTTATGTCAGTTGAGGGGCGCTATTGCCAGTGTATCACACCGAAAAGGAGACAAGTGATGGACAAACATGTGGCAGAGATCGTGACCTTTCACCTGGCTGAGGGCGTCAAGACAGCGGAATTTGTGGCGCTGATGCAGCGCACAGAGGGGTTTGTGCGCGCGCAATCCGGCTTTCTGCATCGTCAGCTGACCCAGGGTGCAGATGGCAGTTGGACCGACTATGTGGTCTGGCAGGATATGGCGACAGCAAAGGAGGTCGCACAAAGCTTCATGACGCAGGAGTTCTCGGCAGAGGTAATGGCGGCAATCGCGCCCGATACGGCCAAGATGCGTCATGAGGAGGTCCTTTGGTCCATGGCCAGCTAGGGTCAGATAACTTACAGGCTCAAGGGGCGGAGGGTGGTCTTGACCTCCTCCCCGCCCCGTATAAAGGCTAGGACATGCGCCGCACCGACCGCCTGTTCGACATTATCCAGATCCTGCGCGATGGAAAACTGCACCGCGCGCAGGACATTGCCGCACGGCTGGAGGTCTCGACCCGCACAATCTACCGCGACATGGACACGCTGGTCGCCAGCGGTGTGCCGGTCGAGGGTGCCCGCGGCGTGGGCTACATGGTGCGCGAGGCGATCACCCTGCCGCCCCTCACACTCACCAGCGAGGAGCTGGAGGCGCTGAACCTTGGCATGGCGATTGTCGCTGAGGCTGCCGATCCGGATCTGAAGGCCGCCGCCGAAAGTCTGGCCGCCAAGGTGGATGCGGTTCTGCCCGAGGGTACCATTGCCGAAGCTGATGCGTGGAAATTTGCAGTCTACCCCTTCGCCGACGCAGCGCGAGGGTTTACCCAGATGCCGACGCTGCGCGCAGCAATCAAGGCGCGCCAAAAGCTGCATCTCACCTACAGACGTATTGATGACACGCTGACCGAGCGGGTCATCCGCCCGTTGCATATGGAATACTGGGGCCGGGTCTGGACCCTCACCGCCTGGTGCGAGGCACGTGAGGATTTCAGGGTGTTTCGGGTAGACCTCATCGAGGCCGCCGAGCCCCTGCCGGAGTTGTTCGTGGATGAACCGGGCAAGCGCCTGATGGATTATCAGCCCTATGCCGACACGCCCGCGCCGAACTGATCCGCCGCGTCAGCAGCCGGTGGGGAAGACGAAACAACGGTTGCGGCGCACCGTCAGCCACATCACCCGCCCGGCATCCGGCAGGAAGACATTTGGCACCGTCGCCTTCAATATGCTGCCGTCAAAATCCATACGGAACTCAACCAGGCTCTCATGTCCGAGGAAGCGGGCTCGCTTGACCACCCCGCGCGCGGCAACCCCGTCGCTGGGAGTCGGATGAGGACCGCGCCCGTTGCGGTCAAAATCAATGCGCAGGTGCTGCGGGCGGAACACGATGTCAACCTTGGTACCATCCGGCACACCAGGCGCCAAAAACTGGCCAAACGGGGTTTCGGCAAGCGCGCCGTTAACCTCGGAGTGCAGGACATTGGTATCGCTGAAGAACCCCACAGCCGCACGATCAACTGGCCGGGTATAGACATTGTAGGGCGCACCCTGCTGCACGATTTTTCCGGATCGCATTAGAGCGATCTCATCAGCCATCCGCATCGCCTCTTCCGGCTCATGGGTGACCAGAAGGACGGCGGCGTCCTCTTCTTTCAGCAGTGTCAGGGTCTCGTCGCGGATGCCGTCACGCAGGCGATTATCAAGCCCGGAAAACGGCTCATCCATCAGCATGATCCGTGGGCGTGGGGCCAGCGCACGGGCCAGAGCCACGCGCTGCTGTTCACCGCCGGACAGATGATGCGGGAATTCATCAATGTACTGTGAAAGAGAGACCTTTTGCAGCAGCTCTTTCACGCGGGCGCGTTTTTCATCCTTGCTGCCCTTCAGTCCGAAGGCAACATTGTCGGCGACGCTCAGATGCGGAAACAGGGCAAAGTCCTGAAACATCAAGCCAATTTCACGGCGCTCTGGCGGCACCCGAAACACGGTATCGCAGATCAGCTTGCCATCGACGTAGATTTCGCCGCTGTCCTGCATTTCCACCCCGGCGATCATCCGCAACGTCGTGGATTTGCCGCATCCCGACGGGCCAAGCAGACAGGTCACCTGCCCGGCCTGGATCTGCATCGACACATCATCCACCACCGCGCGCCCATCAAAGAACCGCCGCAGATTGCGGATTTCGAGACGTGGCGCAGATATAGACGCACTGTCGGTACCAAGCATCGGGTCAGGGGGGGCAGATGTCATGCGACCTCGTTATTCGTGTCCGACCTAAATGATCGGGATTGGCCTGCAGATATCAACGCCAATGTCTCCATGCAAGGGAGCGCACCAAAGCGCGACATCAAGGGTCGTCAGTGGCAGCATGTTCACTGCGGTGGCAACAAATCAAAACTCAACTCAGCGCGCACGCGCCCGTTGACCAGCAGTTCAAGCCGATGGGGTCCCGGCACCAGAGTAAAGGTGCTCGCCCCGGCTTTCAGCGGATGGCGTTTGCTGAGACGCGTGCTACCGCCGGTCAGGACCGATTGTTTCAGCTTAAAGACCTTGGCCGACACCTTGCCGCCCGGGCGTTGAAAATGCAGGCGATAGTCCACCAGCACGGGGGTGTCCGGTGCACCGTCCAGCTGGCAGTCAAATTGTAGAGCACCGCCAATATGCACAGGATCATCGCGCAGCGTGACCGTCGCGGCGAAAGGCATGTCCGGGTCATACCCCAGCATCTCCATCGCGCCGCTGTGCCCCGCCTTCACCAACCCACGCAGCGCATGGACGGTCATCCAGGCCAGCTCCTGCGGGCGCTGCTGATCTGCCGCCTGCCAGCTGCGCAGCCGATCCAGAACCAGCTCCGGATCCTTTTTTGAGATATCATTGAGGTGATTGGCCACTGAACGTGTCACATAGCGGGTCGGGTCAGCGTGGAGCTGGTCCAGCAGGGGCAAGGGCTGCGCCAATGTGAGCGGAACCGACTGGCCCCAGGGCAGCCTTGGCCGGGTGCCTTCGCTGACCAGCCGCCGAACGTGATAGCTGTCGCTTGTCGCCCAACCCTGCATCACGGCCAATGTCTGATCGGTCCAATGGGTGAGAAACGGACGGATAGCCCATTCCATGGAAAACCGCTGGGTGATTTCGGACAGCAGCTGCAGCGACAGATCCGGGGCCGCCTCCAACCCGCGCAGCACCACAAACTCTCCCAGCGGCGCAAAGATGAAGTCGCCGAAATCATCATCCGACAGGCTGGGATCCAGAGGCGGCGGCAGCGCCCGTCGCAGAACGGGTGCGGCGGCCTCCAGATTCGCAGGCAGATGGCGGGCCAGCACCTCTGCGATCAGGGTAATGCGCTCCTTCAGCTCCAGATCCGGCAGCTGAGCCATCACCTCAGCCTCAAACGCCGCGGCGTCAAATCCGGAATCCGCCGCCGCGAAAAGGCCCGCTAGGTAGCGGGTCTTCTCCTGATTAAACAGTTGATCCTTCAGCGAGAAACCGGATGCCATCTGCCCGCCCCGTTAAATGGTCATATTGGTGGCGCCACCGTCCAGCAGGATATTCTGGCCGATGATGAAGCCCGCGTGCTGCGAACAGAGGAAGGCGCAGGTGGCGCCGAACTCTTGCCGCGTGCCATAGCGACCGGCGGGAATGCTGGCGGCGCGCTGCTCGGCGGCCTGCTCAAGGGAGATCCCCTGCTGTTGGGCCACGCCGGTATCCAGCGAGACCGCCCGATCCGTGGCGTGGATACCGGGAAGCAGGTTGTTGATGGTCACGCCCTTCGCGGCAACCTGACGGGAGGTGCCCGCCACATAGCCAGTCAGCCCGGTGCGCGCCGCATTCGAAAGGCCCAGAACCGGGATTGGCGCCTTCACCGATTGTGACGTGATGTTGACCACCCGGCCCCAGCCCCGTTCCATCATACCCGGCACCAGCGCCTTGATCAGCGCGATCGGGGTCAGCATGTTGGCATCCAGCGCCCTGATAAAATCCTCACGCTCCCAGTCGGACCACAGCCCCGGCGGCGGGCCGCCTGCATTGGTCACCAGAATATCGACCCCCTCGGCTGCGGCGATGACCTTGGCCTGCCCCGCCTCGGTGGTGACATCCGCGGCAATGGTCTCCACGTTGACGCCATGGGCATCCCGGATGGATTGGGCTGAGGCCAGAAGCGCCTCCGCTCCCCGCGCGTTCATCACCAGATCCACCCCGGCCTCTGCCAGGGCCTCCGCGCAGCCGAGGCCAAGCCCCTTGCTGCTGGCACAGACCAATGCCCGCTTTCCCGCCAATCCCAAGTCCATGACATACCTCCCTGTTGCGTCGCGATATTTTGTTCCGGCCAGGCCGTTTGCAAGCCGGGATCCGACGCTGTTTCTGTCGCGGCGGAGCTTGCACCCTTGTCCCGGTATTGACCAGCCCAAACACAAACAGCAGCTGCCGATGCTGCCCGAAGACGACCCGGGCCTGCGCATGGGCGCCTTTCGGTCCTGCTGGCTTCGCAAAACCACCCCCGTCTGGTCCGCATCTCGCCACATTTCCCGCCACAATGAGAGTTCACACGCGCAGGACGCGCGCCGCTATTGGTTAGGTTATCCATGCTGACACAGCTGCATCAGACCCCCATCGCCGCCCAAACGCTACCGGTGTTCGCGGCGGCCGATTTCCGTGTCGAAATGGGGGCCAATCTGGGTGACAGCCTTGGGGTCTACGATGATCTACATTTGGACGATGTCTATCAGCTGGCCCGAAACGCTCCGCTTCGGCAAATTCGCTTGACCGCGCGCATGGACGGGCGCCTTACGCTGGATCACGCGACTGCGATCGGGACCCCAGGTGCGCGCCTGCATCTTGATTGCCTTTTGACGTTAATGCCCGATATCGGCGCCAACGTTGAGGTTCTGGTCATGGTCGAGGTGGACGACGGCGGTTTGATTGCAGCGATCTATTTGCTGCCGCTAGCACCACTGCGCCCGCAGACAGGCTATACACTGGTGCGCAAAACACGCGAGGGCACGCACCAGCAGCTTGCGCAGTTGGCCTGCGTCTCCTTCACGCGCGGCACTCATATCACCCTCGACACCGGTGCACAGCGGCCAATTGAGGATCTTGTGGCTGGCGACCGGGTACTGACGCGCGATGACGGTGCCCAAGAAGTGCGCTGGATCGGACAATGCACAAGCCGCGCGGTTGGTGAAATGGCCCCGATCCTGATCCGGGCCGGTGCGCTCAACAATGAAAATGACCTCCTGGTCAGCCCGGACCACCGTTTGTTGGTACATCCACGACGCGACATCCGACGCAGGGGTCGCCCTGAGCATCTGGTCCGGGCGCGGGAACTGGTGAATGGGATTGATATCATCGTACAAAGCGGCGGATTCGTGGATTATTTCCAGCTGTTGTTTGATCGCCATCAAATCATTTTCGCTGAAGGGATCGCGGCTGAAAGCCTCCTGCTTGACCCGTTGACGCGCGCCGCGCTGCCTCAGGAGAACCTGAACCGAACACCCGGTCTCTTGCTGGGCCACCAGCGGGTGGCCTCTGGGTTGGATGTTCGACCGGCGCTGATGGACCGTGGTCAGTCGGTCTCCGGGTTGAAACGCCGCACCATGTGACTGCTTGCGTCCGATCACGGGAGGCCGTCGGCGAAACGCCGGATCGACACAGGCAGCGCAAATTCTGAAAAAATTCGATACACCTTGGCGAGGATTACGATCTCTGATGGAAATCTCCATAATCATTTTGGCACATAGGTCCTGCACTCCGACGTGGAATTTATGGAGCTTTGCCTGACCATGACCAAGCGAGACCTTGTACAGCGCTGGTTTTCCGAAGTTTGGGAAAATCGCGACATGTCCACATTTGCCCTGATGCTGGCCCCCACACTGGAGGGTACTGAGCTGCTGGATGGGCTGACCAACCCGCGCAAGGACTATCCGGTCCTGATTGAGGTTGTTCACAAGCTTGCGGGTGAGCTGCGGGTGCAGATGCTGCACTACATGGAAGACGGCGATTGGACCTCAACGCGCTACCTGCTGACGGCGGACGGCCCGGACGGGGTCACGCCTGTTCATGCTGAGGGGATCATGATGATTCGTTTTGAAGGCGACAAGATTGCTGAACTGACGTCCCGATTTGACGCCTTCGCCTTCTTTGAACAGCTGGGGCAGCTGCCCGCAGATGCAATGCCTGCCTGTCTTGCCGGACAGGCCCTGATCTGGGATTGAAACGCCGGCCCCGATTGTCGGTAATGTGCAGGGGGCCTGCCCCCTGTTTTTCTTGCCTCGGCGCGCCATCCTGATATACGCGCGCTCATGCTCGATACCGTCCCAAACCGCCCCGACCTGCCGGCAGAAATCGCCCGGCGCCGCACCTTTGCGATCATTTCGCATCCGGATGCCGGCAAAACCACGCTGACTGAGAAGTTCCTGCTTTACGGTGGTGCTATTCAGATGGCAGGTCAGGTGCGCGCCAAGGGTGAGGCCCGAAGGACGCGCTCAGACTTCATGCAGATGGAGAAGGATCGCGGTATTTCCGTTTCGGCCTCCGCGATGTCGTTTGACTATGCCAACTACCGCTTCAACCTGGTGGACACGCCCGGTCACTCCGACTTTTCGGAAGATACCTATCGCACGCTGACCGCCGTTGATGCCGCGGTCATGGTGATTGATGGCGCAAAGGGTGTGGAAAGCCAGACCCAGAAACTGTTTGAGGTCTGCCGCCTGCGGGACCTGCCGATCCTGACCTTCTGTAACAAGATGGACCGCGAAAGCCGCGACACATTTGAGATCATTGACGAGATCCAGCAGAACCTCGCGATTGACGTGACACCGGCCAGCTGGCCGATCGGCGTCGGTCGCGATTTCATCGGCTGTTACGACATGCTGCGCGACCGTCTGGAGCTGATGGACCGGGCCGACCGCAACAAGATCGCCGAGAGCATTGAGATCAACGGTCTGGACGACCCGAAACTGGCGGAGCATGTGCCAGAGCACCTGCTGGAGAAGCTGCTGGAAGAGGTCGAAATGGCACGCGAGCTGCTGCCGACACTTGATCCGCAGTCGGTTCTGGAAGGTCACATGACGCCGATCTGGTTCGGCTCTGCGATCAACTCCTTTGGGGTGAAGGAGTTGATGGACGGCATCAGCACCTATGGGCCGGAACCGCAGCCGCAGACCGCCCAACCGCGCCAGATTGCGCCGGACGAAAAGAAAGTCGCCGGTTTTGTATTTAAGGTGCAGGCCAATATGGATCCCAAGCACCGCGACCGCGTAGCCTTCGTGCGGCTGGCGTCGGGCCATTTCAAACGCGGCATGAAGCTGACACATGTGCGGTCAAAGAAACCGATGGCGATCTCCAACCCGGTGCTGTTTCTGGCGTCGGACCGCGAATTGGCAGAGGAAGCCTGGGCCGGTGATATCATCGGTATTCCGAACCACGGCCAGCTGCGCATCGGCGATACGCTGACCGAGGGTGAAGCGCTCCGCGTGAGTGGTATTCCGTCCTTTGCACCGGAACTCTTGCAAGGCGTGCGCGCGGGCGATCCGATGAAGGCCAAGCATCTGGAAAAGGCGTTGATGCAATTCGCCGAAGAAGGGGCCGCCAAAGTGTTCAAACCCTCCATCGGATCCGGGTTCATTGTTGGCGTGGTGGGGCAGTTGCAATTTGAAGTGCTCGCCAGCCGTATCGAGATGGAATACGGCCTGCCCGTCCGGTTTGAGGCCTCTCAGTTCACGTCTGCCCGCTGGGTCAGCGGCGACAAGACCGCGCTCGACAAGTTCATCAACACCAACAAGCAGCACATTGCCCATGATCATGATGGCGATGTGGTCTATCTGACGCGCCTTCAGTGGGACATTGACCGGGTTGAGCGCGACTATCCGGACTTGAAACTGACCGCGACCAAGGAGATGATGGTCTAAGACCAGCCTCCCAGATCATCGGTGACACCAGCCCGCCATGGATATCGACAACGAAAACTATCCTGGCGGGTTCTATAAACTGCTGCGGCAGCTCGAAAAGAAAGAGGTGCCGTTTGTCGAGCCGCTGTCGGCCTTGCCGGCGGCGGATGCCGATTTGACCGCTCTCTTTGGTCCGCTGACAGATCCCTGCCCTAAGCCCGCGACGCAGAAGGATCTGCCGATCCATCATATCGCGCATAAATGGCAGTCCCTGCGGGAAGAGTTTGCAGGCGATCCTGAAATCTGGGCGGTCCATGCGCTCTGTATTGCGATCTTGCGCCGCCGGGATGCGCCACCGGATGCGCGGGCGTTGTTCCTGCGGATCTGGGCGGAGCATGGGGGCGCATTGGCGGCGGGTTTGCCGACGCGCTGGCTGATCTCAGCGGCAACCACCTTTGCGGATCATGGGGACACGATTGATCAGCGGCTTGGCGGGCAAGGGCTTCAGTTGCTGTTCCATATGATCAAACTGCACGACAGTGAACGAAGATTGTCAGGGCGACCGACCGACAGCGGCCTTCCCCGTGTAAAGGGCAAGGATCTGGATGACATCGGCCTTGGCATGACACCTTACCACCTGCCCCATGGCGATCTGGATCGACAGATGCTGGCGCGGCTGTGGCGGTATGGCGAACGGGATTTGGTGCTGCGACCGCTCGCCATCAGGATGCTGCGCATGGTGATGGAAGATCCCCGCAGCATTTTCGGACGCATTCAGCGCTACAAGACACATCGCAGGTCATGACTACGCCGAGCCAACCGAAATGGGGTCTTGTCAGCACCACCAAGGCCGACGCCAAATCTATCCTGGATTTTGCCGCCTACCACCTGGATCTGGGTGCCCACCGGTTACATCTGTACCTTGATGCAGAAAATCCCGACGTCTACCCACATCTAAAGGCGCATCCGAAAATTCGGGTGATCACCTGCGACGATCGCTATTGGAAGCAGCACAAGGCGCCGCGTCCAAAGATGCACCAGCCCCGCCAGACGATGAACGCGACCCATGCCTACGAGCGGATCCAGACCGACTGGATCGCCCATATCGATGTGGATGAGTTTCTCTGGCCTCATGTTGCAGCCGCTGACCAAAGCCGGGCGATCACAGAAACGCTCGCCGCGCTGCCTGCTGAGACGGATGTGCTGCGGATGCGCCCGCTGGAGGCGCTGGCCGGGCATGCGGATCACTACAAGGCCATGGTCCCCTCTGGTGGTGAACGCGAGCATGAGGTAAGGGCGATCTATCCCGAATTCGGCGTTTTTCTCAAAGGCGGCTTTCTCAGCCACACGGCAGGTAAGCTGTTTGCCCGCACCGGCCTCCCCGATATTCAGTACCGAATCCATAACTTGTTCCAGCATGGTGAGAAAAACACCCGCGAGACCGAACAGGAGGAATTGCAGATCTGTCATCGCCACGCCGCCAGCTGGGATGACTGGCAAGGCAGCTACCGATTCCGACTGGCGCGTGGCTCCTACCGGCCAGGTCTGGGTGCAGGCTTTCCGGCGCGTTTCGGCGGGTTGAACAAGCATGAGCTGCTGACCATGATCGAACAGGACCACGGTATAGACGGGTTGCGACGCTTCTTCGGCGAAATCAATGCGGAGCTGCCTGAGGTCTATGATGCGCTACGCCTGCGGGGTATGATCCATTACTGCCCGCTGGATTTGGCGGCCAAGCGACGTCAACATTTCCCTCAATTTGACTAAACTGTTTCGGGTTTGCCCGTTACAGGATCAATAACCTGCGAAACCCCGGCTTCGTTTGACGATTGCAGCGGATTTTGCTATGCCCCGCCGCAAGCCGATCAAGACAGGACGCAAGACCATGCGGAATCGGCCCTGACATACACGCGCGGGCCAGGTCAGTGTCCGCAAAAACGGACGCATATGACAAAATTTTCAGATCTGAACCTGAACCCCAAAGTTCTCAAAGCGATTGAGGAAGCGGGTTACGAATCCCCCACTCCCATTCAGGCAGGGGCAATTCCGCCTGCTTTGGAGGGGCGTGATGTATTGGGAATCGCACAGACCGGCACCGGCAAGACGGCATCGTTCACCCTGCCGATGATCACCCTGCTGGCGCGCGGTCGCGCCCGGGCGCGCATGCCGCGCAGCCTGGTGCTCTGCCCCACGCGCGAACTGGCAGCCCAGGTGGCGGAGAATTTCGACACCTACACCAAACACCTAAAACTGACGAAGGCGCTGCTCATTGGCGGTGTTTCGTTCAAGGAGCAGGACACGCTGATCGACAAAGGGGTGGACGTGCTGATCGCCACGCCCGGTCGTCTGCTCGACCATTTCGAGCGTGGCAAGCTGATCCTCTCTGACGTTAAGGTTATGGTGGTGGACGAAGCCGACCGGATGCTCGACATGGGGTTCATTCCCGATATCGAACGCATCTTCGGCCTGACGCCCTTTACCCGTCAGACACTGTTCTTCTCCGCCACTATGGCGCCGGAGATTGAGCGGATCACCAATACGTTCCTTTCCGCGCCTGAGCGTGTGGAAGTGGCCCGTCAGGCAACGACGTCTGAGAACATCACCCAAGGCGTGGTGCTGTTCAAAGCCTCCCGCCGGGACCGTGAGGGCAGCGAGAAACGCAAGTTGCTGCGTCACCTGATTGATCAGGAAGGCGAGAAATGCACCAATGCGATCATCTTCTGCAATCGTAAGACGGATGTGGATATCGTCGCCAAATCTCTGAAGAAATATGGCTATGACGCGGCCCCGATCCACGGTGACCTGGATCAGAGCCAGCGCACCAAAACGCTGGAAGGATTCCGCGAAGGCTCGTTGCGGTTCCTCGTTGCCTCCGATGTGGCCGCACGCGGCCTTGATGTGCCCAGCGTCAGCCATGTGTTCAACTTCGACGTGCCGAGCCATGCAGAGGACTATGTCCATCGCATCGGTCGGACTGGTCGTGCGGGACGCGACGGCACCGCGATGATGATCTGCGTGCCCAAGGACGAGAAGAACCTCGAAGACATCGAACGTCTGGTCCAGAACGAGATCCCGCGCATCGAGAACCCGCTGAAGAAAGCCAAGGCCGAGCCAAAGGCGAAAGACAGCAAGGACGATGCAAGCGGCGAGGCGCCTGAGCGCAAGACCCGCAGTCGTCGCTCCTCTTCCCGCAGCTCTGCTGCCAAGGATGTGAACGAGGCGGCAGACGCCCAGCAGGCAAACGACGCTGCGACCGCTGAGGTCGATGCAACAGCACAGGAGCAGAAGGCCCCTGAGCAGGAAAAGCGCGCGTCTGGCCGTGGCAAATCTGCCGAGACCAAATCTTCCGGGCAGAAATCCGGGCAGAAGGGCAACCAGAAATCCGGTCGTGGCCGTGGCGGCAACGACCGTGGCAATGATCGCAATGTGGTTGGCATGGGCGACCACATGCCGAGCTTTATCGCCCTCAGCTTTGCCGAGCGCCGCGCCGGGTAATATTCTCGGCGATTGCTAAAATCATCAGGGCTGCCTCTTGGGGTGGCCCTTTTTCATTGCGCCGGGTCACCGGACCAACAAGAGCTATGCGCCAGTTGCCGGCCAAACGCCTCTGAGCTTTGCACTTGCAGCATGGCGGGATTGCCCATTTTTGCGGATGTCGCCCGACCCCGAAAAGCCTATCTGAGGGTCAACAAGACATAAGACACCCAAGAGGCCTGCCATGAACAATCTGGAGTTTCCAACCGTGACCGCCGACGAAATTCGCGCCATCGAAGCCCGCGCGCATGAGCTGCGTGCCGAGGCAATGGCCGCTTTCCTGCGCAGCCTTGGCCGGGGCATTGCCAGCCTGCCGGGGAAGTTGGCCGCGCTGATCTCGCGCCCCCGTCACGCCTGATCCGACGCCTGCGCGCAGGCAGCTGAGAGCAGACGGTAAGGTCAATCCCCTACCACAGATGAAAGCCCCGGCACGCTGCCGGGGCTTTTTCGTTACAGCCCATCAACTATGGGCATATGACCGAAACAACGGATCAAAAAAGGCCCGCCACATCAGGTGCGGCGGACCCTTAAATTAGATCAAAACGGTCTGGCTCAGCGCATCCGGCTGACCACAACGGTCACCTCGGGTTTCTTGCCGATCTCATTCTGCGCGGTCTGGCGGGCGACACGGCGAAGGTTCTCTTCCAGCTTGTCATCATCGCGCAGGGTCTTCGCACCGGCACGCATGATAAACTGGTTCAGATCCTCTTCCATTACCTCAACCAGCGCGGCATTGGATCGACCGGTTTCCGCAAGCCCCTTGATATCGCACCAGGGTTCGCCGAGTGGTTCGTCTTCTTCATCCAAGATGACAGTGACAACCACATGACCGTTGAGCGCCATGCGGATCCGGTCGCGGACTACGCCATCGAGCGCGCCATATTTGACTGACCCATCCAGATAGGTGCGCCCGGTGTCGACGTAATCCACCACCTTCGGCGCGTCACCTGTCAGATCCATCATCATGCCGTTCACGGCCACGGCGCTGGCGATACCCTTCGCCTCGCCCAGACGGGCGTGCTGGCGCAGATGGCGGTGTTCGCCATGCATAGGGATCAGCATCTGCGGCTTGATGATGTCATGCATCCGTTCCAGATCGGGGCGGTTGGCATGGCCGGATACATGATAAAGACCGGAGCTGTCATCTACCACATCCACGCCTTTTTCGGAGAACTGGTTGATGATGCGGATGACACCGCGTTCGTTGCCAGGGATCGTCTTGGAGGAGAACAGGAACAGATCACCCTCTTTCACCTCAACGCCGCGATATTTGCCGCGTGCCAATTGGGCAGACGCCGCGCGGCGTTCCCCCTGGCTGCCGGTCACCACCAACATCAGGTTTTCGCGCGGCAGCTCCTGCGCCGCCTCAACGCTGACCACCTTTGGGAAGTTCTTCAGAACGCCTGTTTCGGTCGCAGCCTCGACCATGCGCTGCATCGCCCGGCCAAGAAGGACAACGGAACGGCCCGCGGCATGGCCTGCCTCGGCCAGGGTTTTTACCCGCGCCACGTTTGAGGCAAATGTGGTTGCAACAACCATGCCCTCAGCCTGGCCCACCAGACGGGTGATCTCCGGGCCAACTTCGACCTCGGACCGGCCCGGGTTCAGCGAAAACACATTCGTGGAATCGCAGACCAGCGCCTTGACACCATCCTTGGCGATCTCCGCCCACATTTCCGGGTCGAACGCCTCGCCCACGATGGGAGTCGGGTCAGTTTTGAAATCGCCGGTGTGGACGATACGGCCCGCAGGTGTATCGATCACCAGACCGCCACTTTCCGGGATGGAATGCGAGATCGGAGCGACGCCGACGGTGAAGGGACCAAGTTTTGTAACCTCGGGCCACGCGGAAACGGTTTTCACCTCTTCACTGTCGAGACCAGCCTCATCCATCTTGCGGCGCGCCAGATTGGCGGTGAAGGCACGGGCATAGATCGGCACGTTCAGATCGCGGTAAAGATGCGCGACGGCGCCGATGTGGTCCTCATGCGCGTGGGTGATGAACACCCCTTCCAGCTGGTCGGCCCGCTCTTTCAGCCAGCGAATGTCCGGCATGATCAGATCCACGCCGGGGCTGCTGTCCATATCCGGGAAGGTGACGCCCAGATCCACCAGGATCAGGCGTTCCTTGCCCGGTTTGCCGTAGCCGTAGATATAGGCGTTCATGCCAATTTCGCCCGCCCCACCCAGGGGTAGGTAGATTAAACGTTCAGTGCTCATCCTTGAGACCGTTATCCTTGTTGTATTTGTGTATGATCTGTAGCCCGTGCATCGTGAGATCATCCTCAAATGCGTCAAACAGATCGGCTGTCTGCTGGAACAAAGGCGCCAGCCCGCCTGTCGAGATTACTTTCATCGGCACGTCACGCTCCGCCTTGATGCGGGCGCAGATTTCACGCACCAGTCCTACGTACCCCCAGAACACACCTGACTGCATACATGCAACCGTATTGGTGCCGATGACGGATTGGGGTTTGGAGATATCCACATGGGGCAAGGCGGCGGCGGCCTGATGCAGCGCCTCAAGGCTGAGGTTCACGCCCGGCGCAATGACCCCGCCGATATAGGCGCCATCTTCGGCCACCACATCAAAGGTTGTTGCTGTGCCAAAATCGACCACGATCAGATTGCCACCATATTGATCAAACCCGGAAACCGTATTGACCAAACGATCGGGGCCCACATTCGTTCCCTGATCCACCCGCACCGAAACCGGCAGAAGGCAATCGGGTTTCCCAACCACAAGGGGGCGCGTGTTGTAGTAGCGATCCGCCAGAACCCGCAGGTTGAATACCACACGTGGCACCGTGGAGGAGATGATCATATCGGTGATATCTGCCTCGATCCCCTGCAGCCGCATCAGCGTGTTGAGCCAGACATAATACTGATCTGCCGTGCGCCGCCAATCGGTGGCAGTCCGCCAGGTAGCGATGAAATTCTCCCCGTCCCAGATTGAAAACACCGTGTTGGTATTGCCGCAATCAACTGCCAGAAGCATGACCTGCCCTGCTCCTCTTCCTAGAAAAAGATATCCGCCGCAGGGATGCTGACGCGGCCCTTGGCGGTCTTGAGGACAAGGTTACCGCTGCCGTCCACCGTCTCAAACGTGCCCTCGGTTTCGGAATTGGAGGTTCGCGCGATGATCACCTCACCCAGACGGGCTGCACGGGCCAGCCAGGCGGTGCGGATCGGTTCGAAGCCAAAGGTGACAAACTGCTGTTCGCAGCGGGCATAGGCGGCCGCCAGCTCGGTCAGGAAAACCTCAGGCGTGATGTGGATACCCGTCTCCGACAGCAGTGACACGGGCCAGACCGCGCCCGGCTCCAGCCATTCCTGCATCGGCGTCTCAATCAGATTGACCCCGATCCCAATCGATAGATGAGTGACGCCGCCCGCGGCCCCTGCGCTCTCCAGAAGGATGCCCGCCAGCTTACCACCATTCAAAAGCACATCATTGGGCCATTTCAACGCCAGTCCCGCGGTCTCCCCGCAGAGTGCGACGCAAGCCTCATGCAAGGCAAGGGCCGCCACGAAGCTGCGCAGCGCCACCTGCTCCGGCGCGCCGTCCGGCCGCATCACCAGAGTTGCTGCAAAATTGCCCTTCGGTTCCTTCCAGGCCCGCCCTCTGCGGCCGCGCCCCTTGGTCTGGCGCTTGGCCATGATCCATTCCGGGCCGGTCAGCGTCGGCGCGCGGCGCGCGGCCTCATCCAGTGTGCTGTCCACCTCCTCTAGCAGGCTGCGCCCGTATCCCTCTGGCCACTCACTCATGATCCTGTCCCTTCAAGGCAAAAAGGCCCGGTCCGCAGACCAGGCCTTTGTGTGTTCTGTGTCAGAGCGGTCAGTTGACCAACGTGGCAGCCGCTGATGCCGCTGCACCCTCGATGCCGAACATGTTGATAATACCCAGAAGCATCACCGCAGCCGACGCCATCAGGAACCCCCAGAGGATAGGCGAACGATTGGTTTCCAGCTCCTCGCCCTCTTCACCGAAGTACATGTAGTAGACGATGCGCAGGTAGTAGAAGGCCCCGATGACAGAGGCAATCACACCAGCAACCGCCAGCCACGCAAGGCCGGCCTGATAGGCCGCGTTCAGCACGTATAGCTTGCCAAAGAACCCCAGCATCGGCGGCACACCCGCCAGTGAAAACAGCAGGATCAGCATGGCCAGCGCCTTGCCCGGCTCACGACGTGAATAGAGGTTCAGCGCGCGGATATCGGTGATTGGCTTGCCGTCTTTCTCCATCATCAGGATGAAGGCGAAGGTGCCGATGTTCATGGAGACGTAAATCGCCATGTAGACCAGCAACGCCTGCACACCATAGGCCGTACCTGCTGCAAGCCCCATCAACGCGTAGCCCATGTGGGCAATGGAGGAATAGGCCATCAGACGTTTGATATCGCGCTGACCAATCGCGGCGACAGCGCCAACAAACATGGATAGCAGCGACAGCAGCGCGATGACCTGGCTCCAGTCCTGCACCGCATGGCCAAAGGCATCATGCAGCACGCGCGCAAACAGACCCATGGCCGCGACCTTCGGTGCCGAGGCAAAGAAGGCTGTGACCGGTGTCGGCGCACCTTCGTAGACGTCCGGGGTCCACATGTGGAACGGAACTGCCGAGACTTTGAACGCCATGCCGGAGATCAGGAAGACCAGGCCAAACAGCAGGCCGACAGACACGTCGCCGTGCTTGGCAACGGCGTAGATGCCCGCAAAATCGGTCGTACCGGCAAAGCCATAGACCAACGATGCGCCATACAGAAGCAAACCGGAGGACAGCGCGCCAAGCACGAAATACTTCAGGCCGGCTTCGGTCGATTTCACGCTGTCACGACGCAGCGATGCCACGACATAAAGCGCCAGCGACTGCAGTTCGAGGCCCATGTAAAGCGACATCAGGTTGCCGGCGGAGACCATCACCATCATGCCCACCGCGCTGAGCGCGACAAGGATGGGATACTCAAACCGCAGCATGCCCCGGCGCGACATGTAGTCCTGGCCCATGACCAGAACCGCCGAAGCCGAAAGCAGAATGGCAACCTTGGCAAAGCGGGCGAACCCGTCATCGACAAACATGCCGTTGAACGCCTCGCGGCTGCCCGACGCGCCTGTCCCGATCCAGATCGCCAGCGCCGACATCAGCCCGGCCATCAGCCAGATCAGAGCCGGGGCCAGTTTGTCCTTGCCCGTGTAGACACCGACGAGGAGCGCCACCATTGCGCTGAGCGCCAGAACAATCTCTGGCAGGATAACGGTGAGATCAGCTGGGATCATCGCCCACGCCCCCTTAGTGCGAAGCCATCTGGGTCGCCGGGGACAGATCCGCAGCGGCCAGAGATTGGTTGAAGTTAGCAATCAGCGCCTCAGTCGACGGGCTGATGATATCGGTGACAACCGCCGGGTAGACGCCCAACAGGATGGTCATCACGACAAGCGGTGCAAAGATAAACCGTTCACGCGCAGTCATATCCTTGATGGTTTTCAGGCTGCCTTTGATGAGATCGCCAAACACCACGCGGCGGTACAGCCACAGCGCATATCCCGCCGAGAAGATGACGCCGGTTGCAGCAACGGCTGCCACCCAGGTGTTTTTCTGGAAGGTCCCCATCAGGGTCAGGAATTCACCGATAAAGCCAGACGTGCCCGGCAGGCCGACATTGCCCATAGTGAAGAACATGAAGACCAGCGCATAAGCAGGCATGCGGATGACAAGACCGCCGTAGGCGTCGATGTCACGGGTGTGCATCCGGTCATAGATCACGCCCACGCAGAGAAACAGCGCCGCCGAGATGAAGCCATGGCTCAGCATCTGGAAAATTGCGCCGTCAATACCCTGCTGGTTCGCGGCAAAGATCCCCATCGTCACAAAGCCCATATGCGCCACGGAGGAATAAGCGATCAGCTTTTTCATGTCCGACTGCACCAGCGCCACAAGCGAGGTGTAGACCACCGCGATGGCAGACATCCACAGGATCACGTCGGTCATTACATCGGCACCAACCGGGAACATCGGCAGACTGAAGCGCAGGAAGCCATAGCCGCCCATCTTCAACAGGATCGCTGCCAGCACCACAGATCCCGCAGTTGGTGCCTGAACGTGCGCATCCGGCAGCCAGGTGTGAACCGGCCACATCGGCATTTTCACCGCGAACGACGCAAAGAAGGCCAGGAACAGCAAGGTCTGCATGCCGCCAACTACGTGGATGCCCAGGAGATCAAAGCTGCCCGCAGAGAAGCTATGCGTCAGCAGCTGCGCAATATCTGTGGTGCCTGCATCTACATACATCGCGACCATCGCCACCAGCATCAGCACCGAGCCGAAGAAGGTATAGAGGAAGAATTTGAACGAGGCGTAGATCCGCTCCTTGCCACCCCAGATTCCGATGATCAGGAACATCGGGATCAGGCCTGCCTCAAAGAACAGGTAGAACAGCACCAGATCCAGCGCCATGAAGACGCCAAGCATCAGCGTCTCCAGCATCAGGAAGGCGATCATATATTCCTTCACACGGGTGCTGACGCCCCAGCTGGCCAGTATGGTCAGTGGCATCACAAATGTGGTGAGCATCACGAAGAGCACCGAAATGCCATCCACGCCCATCTTGTATTTCAGGCCAAAAATCCACTCCGCCTCTTCGACGAACTGAAAGCCCGTGTCAGAGGGGTCGAACTGAAAATAGATGCCAAGGCTGACCAGGAAGGTGATCGTGGTGGCAAAAAGCGCAACAGATTTGGCGTTGCGCTGCGCCGCCTCATCCTCGCCGCGCAGGAACAGGGCCAGAATGGCCGCCGCAAGCGCCGGGATAAAGGTGACGATAGAAAGGAGATTGTCCATCAGTGCGTTCCTCCGCCGATCGACATCCAGGTAACCAGAGCAGCAATGCCCAGCACCATCCAGAAAGCATAAGTGAAGATGTAACCCGACTGTGCGCGACCGGCGAGGCGGGTGAAGAAGGGAATGATGCCCATGGCGATACCGTTCAGGGCACCGTCAATGGTTTTGCCGTCACCGCGCTTCCAGAAGAAGCGGCCAATCATCAGCGTTGGTTTGACAAAAATCGCATCATAAAGCTCATCGAAGTACCACTTGTTCTTGAGAAACAGATACAAAGGCTGCTGCTGCTTGGCGAGACGGCCAGGCAGGCTTGGGTTCACGATGTAGAACAGGATCGCAAGGACCAGACCAAGCAGCATCGCGATGAACGGCGACACCTTGACCCATTTCGGGGCAGCGTGAGCGTCGTCCAATACGGTGTTCTCGGGACCAAAGTAAAGCGCCCCCTCACCCGGCTTGCCGGTGAACACATAGTGATGCTCGCCCTTTGCTGCGTTGCCGTGATCGTCGGTTGCCACGCTCTCGGTGACGTCGCCATGCGCATCGTCCCCATGGGCATCACCATGGCCCTCAGCCGAAGCTTCCGCATAGGGGATGCCATAGAATTTGCCGACCTTATCGGTGTGACCAAAGAAGCTGTTGTACCAGATCATGCCGGAGAAGACGGCTCCAAGCGCTAGAACCCCCAGCGGCACCAGCATGGTCCAAGGACTTTCATGCGCGTGATCATGCGTGTGCTTGTCCCCGCGCGGTTTGCCGTAGAAGGTCAGGAAAATCAGACGCCAGCTGTAGAAAGAGGTCATCGCGGCAGCCGCCACCAGCAGCCAGAACCCGTAGGAGGATCCGCCGGCATAGGCGCTTTCAATGATGGCGTCCTTCGACAGGAACCCGGCAAAACCAATATGGGTCAGCGGAATACCAACACCGGTGATGGCCAGCGTGCCGATCATCATCGCCCAGAAGGTATAGGGAATTTTCTTACGCAGGCCGCCATAGTTCATCATGTCCTGCTCGTGGTGCATCGCGTGGATCACGGAGCCCGCGCCGAGGAACAGCATCGCCTTGAAGAAGGCGTGTGTGAACAGGTGGAACATTGCAGCCGAATACATGCCAACACCTGCAGCCACGAACATATAGCCCAGCTGAGAACAGGTCGAATAAGCAATCACGCGCTTGATATCGGTCTGAACCAGACCAACCGTTGCCGCGAAGAACGCCGTGGTCGCACCCAGCACCGTGATGAACGTCGTCGCCTGAGGCGCAACTTCCATCAGCGGCGACATCCGGCAGACCAGGAAAACGCCCGCGGTCACCATGGTTGCGGCGTGGATCAAAGCCGACACCGGGGTCGGGCCTTCCATCGCGTCCGGCAGCCATGTGTGCAGGATCAGCTGTGCCGATTTACCCATCGCCCCGATGAACAGCAGAATGGCGATCAGGTTGGCCGCATTCCATTCGCCCCACAGAAAGCTCAGCTGGGTTTCTGCCAGCTGTGGCACAGCTGTGAAGATATCATCGAAGTTGATGCTGTCGGTCAGGAAGAACAGCGCAAAGATCCCCAGCGCAAACCCAAAGTCACCTACACGGTTGACAATAAACGCTTTCATCGCCGCCGCGTTGGCTGAGGGCTTGCGGTAGTAAAAGCCGATCAGCAGGTAGGAAGCAACGCCCACGCCTTCCCAGCCGAAGAACATCTGGACCAGATTGTCCGAGGTCACCAGCATCAGCATCGCAAAAGTAAAGAACGACAGATACGCAAAGAAGCGCGGTTTGTAGCTCTCGCCGTCTTTCCACTGCGGATCATGGGCCATGTAGCCGAATGAATAAAGGTGAACCAGCGAGGACACTGTGGTGATCACGATCAGCATGATCGCAGTCAGCCGGTCCAGCCGGATCGCCCAGGAGGTCGACAACGACCCGCTTTCGATCCAGCGCAGGATCTCAATCGACTGGGTCACCCCGTCAAAGCTGAGGAAGACGATCCACGACAGGAGCGCCGACAGGAACAAAAGCCCGGTTGCGGTCCACGTCGCTGCGGTCTCGCCGATGAACTTCCAGCCAAAGCCACAGATGATGGCCCCGACCAGAGGGGCAAAGAGAAGGATGGTTTCCATGACGCTTTAGCCCTTCATCACGTTGATGTCTTCCACGGCGATAGTGCCGCGGTTGCGGAAGAAGCAAACCAGGATCGCAAGGCCGATGGCAGCCTCAGCGGCGGCCACGGTCAGCACAAACAGCGTGAACACCTGCCCGACCAGATCGCCGAGGAACGACGAGAATGCCACGAGATTGATATTCACCGCCAAGAGCATCAGTTCGATGCTCATCAGGAGGATGATGACGTTCTTGCGGTTCAGGAAGAGCCCGAAGATGCCGATGACGAACAGCGTCGCCGCGACGGTTAGATAATGCTCAAGTGTGATCATTGTCTCAAAGCCCCTGCCCCGGTTTCACATCCTTGAGTTCCATCGCTGTCGCCGGGTCGCGCATCATCTGCGCGACGACGTCCTGACGTTTCACGTCCTGACGATGGCGCAGCGTCAGCACAATCGCGCCGATCATCGCTACCAGCAGGATCAGGCCGGAGAGTTGGAACAGAAGGAAGTATTGATCATAGATGATGAGGCCAAGCGCCTCGGTGTTATGTTGGTCGGCGGGGATCGGCTGAGCCAGCTGCGTGGCGGCCGCCGGTGCGGTCTCCCAAACGCCAAAGGCCATGACGAACTGCATCAGGATGACCAGACCGATGAGCAGCGCCAGCGGCATGTAGCGCGCCATCTCGGCCTTCAGCTCGGCAAAGTCCACATCCAGCATCATCACCACAAAGAGGAACAGTACCGCAACTGCGCCCACGTAGACGATGATCAGCAGCATGGCGACAAATTCAGCTCCCAGCAGGACGAACAGCCCGGCCGAGGAAATGAAGGCCAGGATCAGCCACAGCACCGAATGCACCGGCTGACGGCTGATCACCGTAAACAGCCCGCCGGTGATGGCGCTGATGGCAAAGAGGTAAAAGGCAAAAACGCTCATGTTTCATCGTCCCCTTTGGCGTCCATGACGTCTTGCGCCAGCTCCAGCGCGCGGGTCATGGCCGGGATGCCGGCAAACACCGACATCTGTCCGATCGTTTCAACGATCTCTTGTTTCTTCGCGCCCGCCTCTAGGGCATGGCGCACGGTCTGGCGCACGGCTGAATCTGCCTGTGCGCCCTGCATTGTCAGCCCGGCCAGCGTCAGCAGCAGACGGGTTTTGGCATCCAGACCGCCCTTGTTGACGGTATTGCCGAACATCATTTCCATGACATCCTTTGGCATCGTCGGCCACAGCGCCTCAAACTCCTTGAACGCACCGGTGGGAGAAAAGCTCTCTAACGCGGGGTTCAGGGCTTTGGCCATGTCCTGAGCCTGGGCCATCATGGCCTCAAATGGGTTCTTGGCGTCGCTCATCGGTAGGGCGCATCTAGTTCGAGGTTGCGTGCAATCTCAGCTTCCCAGCGTTCGCCGTTCGAAAGCAGCTTGTCTTTGTCGTAGAACAGCTCTTCGCGGGTCTCGGTGGCGAACTCGAAATTCGGACCTTCGACAATGGCATCCACCGGGCAGGCTTCCTGACAGAAACCGCAGTAGATGCATTTGGTCATATCGATGTCATAGCGCGTGGTGCGGCGGCTGCCGTCCTCGCGCGGTTCCGCGTCGATGGTGATCGCCTGCGCCGGGCAGACCGCTTCGCACAGCTTGCAGGCAATGCAGCGCTCCTCACCGTTGGGATAGCGGCGCAGCGCATGTTCGCCGCGGAAACGGGGCGACAGCGGGCCCTTTTCGTGCGGGTAGTTCAGTGTCGCTTTGGGGGCAAAGAAATACTTCAGCCCTAGTTTGAAGCCGACCCAAAAATCCTGCAGCAGGAAGTATTTGGCGGCGCGGGTGTAGTCGATGTTCGCCATCAGTTAGCCTCCCACGGTCCAACGGGCAAAGATGCCCCAGAACCAGTCAAATTTTGCAGCAAAGGACACGAAGACCACCCAAGCCAGCGAGAACGGCAGGAACACTTTCCAGCCCAAGCGCATCAGCTGATCGTAGCGATAGCGGGGCGTGATCGCTTTTACCATTGCGAAGAGGAAGAAGAAGAATGCCATTTTGGCAACCATCCAAAGGACGCCATCGGGCAGGCCCGGGATCGGGGACAACCAGCCGCCAAAGAACAGCAGGGTTGTCAGCGCGCACATCAGGAAGATGGCGATATACTCTCCGGCCATGAACAGAAGGAAGGGCGTCGCCGAGTATTCCACCTGATAGCCCGCAACCAGTTCAGATTCCGCTTCCGGCAGGTCGAACGGCGGGCGGTTGGTTTCTGCCAGCGCCGAGATGAAGAACAGGAACACCATCGGGAAGTGCGGGATCCAATACCAGTTCAGCAGCCCCAGATCACCGTCCTGCGCGCGTACGATATCGCCGAAGTTCATCGAACCGGTGGAGATGATCACGCCAACGATGATCAGGCCGATGGAGACCTCATAGGAGATCATCTGCGCCGCAGACCGCAACGAACCCAGGAACGGGTACTTCGAGTTCGAGGCCCAGCCGCCCATGATCACGCCATAAACCTCAAGCGAGGACACCGCGAACACGTAGAGGATGGCGACGTTGATATCCGAGAGCACCCAGCCGTCGTTGAAAGGGATCACCGCCCAGGCGATCATCGCCAGAACAAAACTGGTCAGTGGGGCCAGAATGAAGACCGCTCGGTCGGAACCGGCCGGGATCACAACTTCCTTGACCACATATTTGAGCGCGTCCGCCACCGATTGCAGCAGGCCGTAGACGCCCACCACATTGGGGCCCCTGCGCATCTGGACCGCCGCCCAGATCTTGCGGTCCCCGTAAACGAGGAACAGAAGCGAAATCATGACAAAGGCAACAACTGCAAGCACTTGCGCCAGGATCAGTACAGCAATGCCGCCTGGGGTGTTAAAGAATTCAGCCATAGGTCCTCACACCGTGGGTATTCCGTTAGCCTCGCAATCCGCGACCACGACTTCAGCGTCGATGGTGCGCAGTCCGCGCGGGAGGGAAGGCGAGATGGTGTAGACAGCATCTGCCGTCTGAACGCCACCCTCTTGTTTCATTTTTGTGCGCACGTGACGTGCAAATCCATAACCGCGGATCAGCGCATATTGCGCCGCTGCGCATTCAGCATAATTATCCAGATCGGCGCTGGTTCTTGCACCGGTCATGGCAACGTGGAACTGCACCAGATCGCCGTCCAACAGCCGCGTTTCCACCCCTTGATAATCGGGGGTGAATGGCGCCTTCGATGCTTGTGGGACCTGCACGCAGGCCGCCAGCAGCAAGGGCGATATGATGCCCGCCCGGATCACTCCGCTGCGATCTTCTCAGCGCCGCGCGCCTTTGCACCCGCCGACAGTTCCGCCATCAGCTGCGACGACCGCGCAATCGGGTTGGTCAGATAGAAATCCTTGACCGCCGGCAGGAACGCCGCCTTGCCCATCGCCTCAACCTCAAGCGCCGGACCTTCGTTGTCCGCCACGTCGTCGATGCGGGCCAGATGCGGCACCTCTGCGACCAGCGCGGTGCGCAGTTGCGCCAGTGAGTCATAGGGAAGCTTGGCGTCCAATTCTGCGCTCAGTGCCCGCAGGATCGCCCAGTTTTCCTTCGCCTCACCGGGCGCAAAGCTCGCGCGCAGAGCCAGTTGCGGACGGCCTTCGGTGTTCACAAAGAGGCCGTTTTCTTCGGTATAGGCAGCCCCGGGAAGGATGATGTCAGCGCGATGCGCTCCGCGATCCCCGTGGGAGCCCTGGTAGATCACCGTCGTACCCGCATCGATTTCGACCTCATCGGCACCAAGGTTGTAAATCACCTCAGCCCCGTCAATGGCTGCTTCGACGCCGCCCTCGGTGACGGCATTTACGTCCATTGCACCAACACGGGCCGCAGCGGTGTGCAGCACCATCAGCTTGCTTTCGGTCAGCGCCGCATATTTCTGCGCGTGCGCCAACACCGCCAGACCGTCGGCCTCACGCAGGGCACCCTGCCCCACAATAACCAGCGTCTCTTTGTCGAGCGCACCTTCGGTCTCGCCATTGAGCAGCGCCTCAAGCGCTGCACGGTCGGTGCCGAGGTGGGCATAGTCATAGGTAAGATCGACCGGCTGACCAATCAGGCCAATGTTGGCGCCATTGATCCAGGCTTTGCGCAGGCGCGCGTTCAGTACCGGCGCTTCATTGCGCGGGTCGGTACCGATCAGCATGATCGCCTTGGCGCTGTCGATATCTTCGATGGTTGCAGTGCCAACATAGGCCGCGCGGTTGCCGATGGGCAAACGGGCCTTGTCCGTCCGACATTCCACTTTGCCGCCCTGCCCTTCGACCAGCTGCTTCAGAGCAAACGCCGCCTCAACCGGGACCAGATCCCCGATCAGACCGGCGATTTTCTTGCCCTTCATCGCTGTGGCAGCCGCCTCCAGCGCTTCCGGCCAGGTGGCGGGCTTCAACTTGCCATCAACACGCACGTACGGGCGGTCCAGACGCTGGCGACGCAAACCGTCCCAGACAAAGCGGGTCTTGTCGCTGATCCATTCCTCGTTCACGCCGTCATGGTTGCGCGGCAGGATTCGCATCACTTCGCGGCCCTTGGTATCCACGCGGATGTTGGAGCCAAGCGCGTCCATCACGTCGATGGTCTCGGTCTTGGTCAGTTCCCACGGACGCGCGGTGAAAGCGTAGGGTTTCGACGTCAGCGCCCCAACCGGGCAAAGATCAATGATATTGCCCTGAAGGTTCGAATCCAGCGTCTCATTCAGATACGATGTAATCTCGCTGTCCTCACCCCGGCCGGTCTGGCCCATCTGGGTGATGCCTGCCACCTCGGTGGTGAAGCGGACGCAGCGGGTGCAGGAGATGCAGCGGGTCATTGCGGTGCCGACCAGCGGCCCCAGATCCAGATCATCAACCGCGCGCTTGGCTTCGCGGAAGCGTGAGAAGTCCACGCCATAGGCCATCGCCTGATCCTGCAGATCGCATTCGCCGCCCTGATCGCAGATCGGGCAATCCAGCGGGTGGTTGATCAGCAGGAACTCCATCACGCCTTCGCGCGCCTTTTTCACCATGGGCGAATTGGTCTTCACCTGCGGTGCCTGCCCCTCAGGGCCGGGGCGCAGATCGCGGACCTGCATGGCGCAAGACGCGGCGGGTTTCGGCGGGCCGCCAACAACCTCAACCAGGCACATGCGGCAATTGCCGGCGATGGACAGGCGTTCGTGATAGCAGAACCGGGGAATTTCCACCCCGGCCTCTTCACAGGCCTGGATCAGGGTCATTGCCCCATCCACCTCAATCTCGGTTCCGTCAATGTTGATCTTGCGGAGGTCAGACATGGTCTATTTCGCCCTCAATAAAACGCCGATCGCGCTGTTTTTCTTGATTTCCGCACGACCAAACGCACAGAATGTTTCCGTTTTCTCGTAAGAGACCCCGTTTTGAGCCAGGAAGCGTTCTCCCTTGGCCCGCATCCGGGCTTTTTCCGTGTCCGAGCCGATATAGGCGCGGATTTCACTATCCGTATAGCCGAGGGCATTGGCGCGCGCGCGCAGGCGACGCAGCTCTGTCAGCCCCTTGAAATAACGCGCGGATATGCTGTCGCAGTGGTCCGACACTTCCTTCGCCAGCGCGACCGCAAACAGCGGGTCTTCAATCTCTTGTACGTCGCGCAGAGATGGCTTCGCTGCCGCCATAGAAGGCAATAACATCAGGCAGGTGGCACAGGTTGCAATCAGGGTTCGCATGGTTGAACGCTCCTTGGTGGGAAAGCGTTCAGCACGCGCGCAGACAGCGGCGTTATGCAATAACACCGCCGCTGGCGCATCATGCGCAGCCACAGGATATGCAGGCGTCATGCTCACGGGGTGCAGGTTCCACCATAGACCGCCGTGTCGCCATCCAATGGGACCGCGACATCCGTATCAAGCGGGTTCACCTGCCACGCGATACGCGAGGATCCGAAATTCTCGATGCAGTAGCGGGTGCCTTCGTGATGCGCAGCCAGCCGCGCGCCTTCAAGCGAACGCGGCGCCTTGGATACCGCAGTGGTAAACACCGCCAGCGTCTCTTTCTTGTTCACCGGCTTTGACTTCGCCTTGAACGGAACGCCTGCATAGGTTGGACGGTCGTTGACGATCCCGTCACACCCCGCCAGTACCCCACCGCAGAGGGCCAGCACAGCCATGGTTTTGCTCACACCCGTGATCATCAACTGCTCCCCTGGACCTTATTCAGCCGCCATGGCGCCCATGCGCCCGGACTTCTGTGCTTTGATACGGTCCTCAATTTCCTCGCGGAAGTTGCGGATCAGACCCTGGATTGGCCAGGCTGCCGCATCACCAAGCGCACAGATGGTGTGACCTTCGACCTGCTTGGTCACATCCCACAGCATGTCAATCTCTTCCAGCTCAGCCTCGCCCTTCACCAGACGATCCATCACACGCATCATCCAGCCGGTGCCTTCACGGCAGGGCGTACACTGACCGCAGCTCTCGTGTTTGTAGAACTTGGACAGACGCCAGATCGCTTTGATGATGTCGGTCTGTTTGTCCATCACGATGACCGCTGCGGTGCCAAGGCCGGAGCCCAGTTCGCCGCGCAGATAGTCAAAGTCCATGATGGCGTCTTTCATCTTCTCGCCGCGCACGCAGGGAACAGAAGAGCCCCCGGGGATCACTGCCAGCAAGTTGTCCCAACCGCCTCGAATGCCGCCGCAATGCTTCTCGATCAGCTCCTCAAAGGAGATGCTCATGGCCTCCTCGACAACACAGGGGTTGTTGACGTGGCCAGAGATCGCAAAGAGCTTGGTGCCCGCGTTGTTCTGACGGCCAAAGCCTGCAAACCAATCCGGGCCACGGCGCAGAATGGTCGGCACAACGGCGATGGATTCCACATTGTTCACCGTGGTCGGGCAGCCATAAAGACCGGCACCCGCCGGGAAGGGCGGCTTCATACGCGGCATGCCCTTCTTGCCCTCGAGGCTTTCGATCAGAGCGGTTTCTTCGCCACAGATGTAAGCGCCCGCGCCATGGTGCAGAAAGACGTCGAAATCCCAGCCGGATCCGGCGGCATTGCGCCCCAGCAGACCCTGATCATAACATTCGTCAATCGCGGCCTGCAGCGCCTCGCGTTCACGGATGTATTCGCCGCGCAGGTAGATGTAGCAGGTATGCGCATTCATCGCGAAGGAGGCGATCAGCGCGCCCTCGATCAGCGTATGCGGATCATGACGCATGATCTCGCGGTCTTTACAGGTGCCCGGCTCGGATTCATCGGCGTTGATGACCAGATAGGAGGGGCGACCGTCGCTCTCCTTCGGCATGAAAGACCATTTCAGGCCGGTCGGGAAGCCCGCACCACCGCGTCCGCGCAGGCCGGAATCCTTCATGTTCTGGATGATCCAGTCCCGCCCTTTTTCGATGATGCCCGCAGTGCCATCCCAATGGCCCCGCTGTTTTGCGCCCGCCAATGTGCGCTCATGCATCCCGTAAAGGTTGGTAAAGATCCGGTCCTGGTCCTTCAGCATGTCTGCCTACCTTTGGCTGTCCTGGCGCATGCGCCAGAGTTGAAAAATGTTGACCGCTGCATAGATGAAGCCTGCAAGGGCTGCGAAATCAAACAGCAGAGCGTAGCGTCCGGCGAGCCCCAGTGCGGGGCCGATGAACAGTGACATCGCCAGCCAACCAAGCATGGTTGCGGCAATCACCAACGCGATGTGCCGCCCCTTTGCTGCCAGTGCTTTGTCGTGTTCTGCGCTCATATGGTCCTGAATTTTGGCCCCTGCCCCGATGGGCAGCGGCGGTTATCTTGTTTCAGTCGTCTTTGTAGCGATCGTCGGCCTTGGCCTTCTTGGTGAAGTCCGTTTCCTCACCTGCCGCAAGCTGCCGGGACTGTTCGATCCAGCCATCGCGGACAATGCGTCCCTTGAACTTCAACCGGCTGTCGACCCAGGCGACCTGCTCGTCGGTCCATGCTGCGATCTGGTCGAAGTGGAAGAAGCCAAGATCGTTCAGGGTCTGCTCCAGCTTGGGACCGACACCTTTCAACATCTTCAGATCATCTGCACCGCCATCGCGGGCTGCAGTCAGCGTCTCTGGCTTTTCCTCGACACCCGCAGCCGCCTCAGTTGCGGCCCCCTCAGGAGAGGCCGGTTCACCAACACCCGCTGTTTTCGGTGCGGCCTTCTTTGGCGCGGCGGGTTTCGCCTTGGCAACCTCTGCCTGCTTCACTGCGGGAAGCGGTGTTTTCGGCGCAGGCGGCGGGGTATCGGCGCTGTCGCGTCCGGCAACCTTACCATCCTTACCAATCCAAGGCGTCAGGATCGGAACCTCGGTCCCGTCGATACGCTTAACTGTATCGCCAATATCAGCCGCCAGCTGGACGGAGGCATTATACTGCGTCTTCCCGCTCTCATATTCGGTGAGAGAGGTGAGGCCAGACTTCGGCTCTGCCGCATAGCGTCCGTTCTGCGGACCCGGCAGCGGCACCTGACCAGCGGCCAGATCATCGAGCAGTTTCGCAAAGCCTTCAGCGGTCAGGTCTTCGTAGTAGTCCTTACCGATCTGAGCCATGGGCGCGTTGGTGCAAGCGCCAAGGCACTCAACCTCTTCCCAGGTGAACTTGCCATCTGCGGACAGGGTGAAGGGTTTATTGGCAATCTTCTCCTGACAGACCGCAATCAGATCCTCCGCGCCACAAATCATGCAGGAGGTGGTGCCACAAATCTGAACATGTGCAATCGAACCAGTTGGTTGCAGCTGGAACATGAAGTAGAAAGACGCCACTTCAAGGGCGCGGATATAGGCCATGCCCAGCATGTCCGCGACATATTCGATTGCAGGCTTGCTCAGCCAGCCTTCTTGCTCCTGGGCACGCCACAGCAGCGGAATGATCGCGCTGGCCTGACGGCCATCGGGAAATTTGGTGATCTGCGCCTCGGCCCATGTCTGGTTTTCAGACGTGAAGGCAAAGCTATCGGGTTGTTCGGAATGCAGACGACGAAGCATTAGCGGTCAATCTCTCCAAATACGACGTCCATGGTGCCGATGATGGCAGCGACGTCGGCGAGTTGGTGGCCCTTGGCCACATAATCCATAGCCTGCAAATGCAGGAAGCCGGGCGCGCGCAGCTTGGCGCGGTAGGGTTTGTTGGTGCCATCTGCAACCAGATAGACCCCGAATTCTCCCTTGGGCGCCTCAACAGCGGCGTAGACCTCACCAGCCGGGACGTGGAAGCCCTCGGTGTAGAGCTTGAAGTGGTGGATCAGGCTCTCCATGGAGGTTTTCATGTCGCCGCGCTTGGGCGGGGTCAGTTTACCGCGGGCCAGAATGTCACCGGGTGTCTCGCGCAGCTTGCCGATACACTGACGGATGATCGACAGCGACTGGCGCATCTCTTCCATACGGACAAGATAGCGATCATAGCAATCACCGTTCTTGCCGACCGGGATCTGGAAATCGAATTCATCATAGCATTCATAGGGCTGCGAACGACGCAGATCCCATGCCAGACCAGAGCCACGCACCATGACGCCAGAGAAGCCGTAGTTGAGGATATCCTCCTCGGTCACGACACCGATATCCGCGTTACGCTGCTTAAAAATCCGGTTTTCGGTCAACAGCCCGTCGATATCGTCCATCACCGCCGGGAAAGTATGCGTCCAAGCCTCAATATCGTCGATCAGCGCGTCCGGCAGATCCTGATGAACCCCACCGGGGCGGAAATACGCCGCGTGCAAGCGCGCGCCACAGGCCCGTTCGTAGAAGATCATCAGCTTTTCGCGCTCTTCGAAGCCCCAGAGCGGCGGGGTCAGCGCGCCAACGTCCATCGCCTGCGTCGTCACGTTCAGCAGGTGGTTGAGGATACGGCCAATCTCAGAATAAAGCACACGGATCAACGATGCGCGACGCGGCACTTCCACGCCAGTCAGTTTTTCGATGGCCAGACACCAGGCATGTTCCTGGTTCATCGGCGCCACATAGTCGAGGCGGTCGAAATACGGCAGGTTCTGCAGGTAGGTCCGGCTCTCCATCAGCTTTTCGGTGCCACGATGCAGCAAGCCGATATGCGGATCACAGCGCTCAACGATCTCGCCGTCCAGCTCCAAAACCAAGCGCAAAACACCATGTGCAGCAGGGTGTTGCGGGCCGAAGTTGATGTTGAAGTTACGGATCTTCTGTTCGCCGGTCAGGGCGTCATCCATTTTGGAGCCGTCCATCATTTCGCCCCCTCTTTCTCGTCGCCGGGCAGGATGTATTCGGCACCCTCCCATGGGCTCATGAAGTCAAACTGGCGGTATTCCTGCACCAGGCTCACCGGTTCGTAGACCACGCGTTTCTGCGCCTCGTCATAGCGCACTTCGGTGTAGCCAGTGGTCGGGAAATCCTTGCGCAGCGGATAGCCACGGAAGCCATAGTCGGTCAGGATGCGGCGCAGATCCGGGTGACCGGTGAACAGGATGCCGAACATGTCGAACACCTCCCGTTCGAACCAGTTGGCCGAGGGGTGAATGCCGACGATCGACGGCAGCATCTCATCCTCGCGGATCGACACGCGCAGGCGGATCCGCTGGTTTTGATACATCGACAGGAAATGGTAGACGACGTCAAACCGCTTGGGGCGGTCCGGGTAGTCTACAGCGGTGATATCGACCAGCGACGAGAACTTGCAGGTCGCGTCCGCTTTCAAAAATTCAACAAATCCCGCCAGATTCGACGGCGCCACATCCACGTTCAGCTCATCAAAGCTGACATCCCAGCCGATAACGCAATCCGGGCGCTTGGCCGCGATCTGGGTGCCGAGTTCGTTCAGGGCTTCAGTCATTTTTGTCTCTCCAACCAAAGCCACTTAGCGCACAAGGGTGCCGGTGCGGCGGATTTTGCGCTGCAATTGCATCAGACCATAGAGCAGCGCCTCTGCCGTGGGCGGGCAGCCAGGCACATAGACATCCACGGGCACAACCCGGTCACAGCCACGCACCACAGAATAGCTGTAGTGGTAGTACCCACCACCGTTGGCGCAGGACCCCATAGAGATCACATAGCGCGGCTCGGGCATCTGGTCATAGACCTTGCGCAGAGCGGGGGCCATCTTGTTGGTCAGCGTGCCTGCCACGATCATCACATCCGACTGACGCGGGGAGGCGCGTGGCGCAATGCCGAAACGTTCCGCATCATAGCGCGGCATCGAGGTGTGCATCATCTCAACCGCGCAGCACGCCAGACCAAAGGTCATCCAGTGCAGCGAACCGGTGCGCGCCCAGTTGATGATGTCTTCGGCGGACGTCAGCAGAAACCCTTTGTCCTGCAGCTCCGCATTCAGGGCCTGGGTGACAACTTCCTTGTCGACGCCAGCCGTGTTGGCTCCGGTCATCACTCCCATTCCAGGGCCCCTTTCTTCCACTCATAGGCAAAACCAATGGTCAGCACAGCGAGGAACACCATCATCGACCAGAAGCCCGCATCGCTCATATCCTTGAAGCCGACGGCCCAGGGGAACAGGAATGCAATTTCCAGATCAAAAATAATGAACAGAATCGACACCAGGTAAAACCGGACATCAAACTTCATCCGTGCGTCGTCGAATGCGTTGAACCCGCATTCGTAAGCGCTGACCTTTTCGGGGTCCGGATTGCGGACGGCCAGCACAACTGCCGCCAAAATAAGAACAATTCCAAGCCCGACCGCTACGGCCAGAAACACCAGAATCGGGAGGTATTCCCGCAACATCTCTTCCACGAGTGGCTCCTTTCCGTGCGCGCGGATTTCTGCGCGCCGTCAATTGGCGTGTTGACTTGGGGCTGTGTCTACTCCCCTGCCCCCTCACCGTCAACCAACGCATCGTTAATGGATAAACCTTCTGTAACCGACGCGGCAGATCAACATCACGGCAGGTAAACCCTATTGTTTTCATAGGATAAGGCGCGCCTCGCAAAAGGCACGCCTTGGTGAATGAAATCCGACATTTTTGACGGAATTACTGCTGCCAGCTGGGCTTTTCCTTGGCAAAAAACGCGGCGATCCCCTCAGGTGCCTCGCTGCCTTCCCAGCGGTCCACCAATGCGGCGATGGTGTGGTCAATCACCGCATCGTCGATTTTCGGCCCCAAATCACGGACCAACGCCTTAGCCGCACCCACCGCTTCGGGCGCACAGCTGAGATATGGGATCACTTCCGCTTCAATCGCAGCGTCCAAATCTGCTGCAGGAACCGCCCGAGCGAGAATCCCCAGCTCCACCGCTTCCGCAGCGCCAAACAGCCGCGCCGACATAAAGACACGCCGCGCCCGCGCTTCGCCCATGCGGGCCACCACATAGGGGCCGATGGTGGCCGGGATCAGGCCAAGCCGGGTCTCAGTAAGGCCCATCTTGATATGATCCGCACCGATCGCGACATCACAGACCGAGGCCATACCGACGCCGCCGCCAAAGGCATTGCCCTGGATCGCGCCAATCACCGGCTGCGGCAGGGTGTTGATGGCCATCAGCATCTCCGCCAGCACCCGCGCCTCGCGCCCGCGGGTTTCGGCATCTGCCTCCATCTGTGCCTGCATCCAGCCCAGATCCCCTCCGGCACAGAAACTCTTGCCCGCCCCCGTGAGGACGACAACACGAACGGTGCGATCCTTGGCCAGCGCGGCTGCGGCAGCTTTCAGCTCCTGCAACATCTCACCGGACATCGCATTGTGTTTTTCCGGTCGGTTCAACGTCAGCGTCGCAACGCCGCGCTCATCCGTCGTGAGCGTGATGGTCTGATACATATCGGGTCTTTCTGCCTGTCGAAGTTACAGCCCGAAGGCCACGGGCTGCCTATGGTGTGATGATGAAGACGCCCGCCGCGGCTCAGCTGCCGTCGCTGCGCATCGCCCGCGCCATAGCTGCGGCATCGGTCAGCACATCCCCATCAAGGCCGGTTTCATAGCCCAGACGCGTCAGGTGCTCATGCACCGCCTCAGTCGCCACATTGCCCGCAGCGCCCGGTGCATAGGGACAGCCCCCTAGCCCGCCGACAGCGGCATCAAAGACCCGAACACCCAGTGACAATGACGCATCAATATTGTCAATCGCCCGCCCGGCCGTGTCGTGGTAATGGCCCGCCAGACGGGTGACCGGCACACGCTCCCGCACCGCCAGCAACATACGCGCGATGGAATCCGGTGTCGCCTGACCGATGGTATCGCCCAGCGAGATCTCATAGCAGCCCATGGAGAACAGGCGATCCGCCAGCGCCGCAACTGCGTCCGGGTCGGTCGGCCCGTCAAAGGGGCACTCAGTCACGCAGGAAATATAGCCCCGGACCGGCATATCGATATGGCGCGCCGCCTCGATGATTGGCGTAAAACGCTCAATCGATTCTGCCACGCTCGCGTTGATATTGGCCTTGGAGAAACCTTCGGAGGCGGAGGCAAAAATCGAAATCTCATCCGCCTTTGCGGTCAGGGCATCCTCATAGCCCCGCATATTAGGCGTCAGCGCGGCATAGCGCACATCGGCACTGCGACGGATCCCCGCGAGCACCTCTCCCGACCCCGCCATCTGCGGCACCCATTTCGGGGAGACAAAGCTCGCCACCTCGATCCGACGGAATCCGGCATCGGTCAGCCGGTCAATGAGGGCGATCTTTTCAGCGACGGGAATGTCGCGCTTTTCATTCTGTAGCCCGTCGCGCGGACCTACTTCGAAAATTTCAACGCTTTCGCTCATGATACACTTCTCCCCAAGGCAATCTCAGACATCGCTCAAACCACAGACGTTGCTGCGGTAGCAGACGGGGCAGCACCTGTGGCACCGCCCGATCTGATCGCTGTTCAGCTGTCCGCCTCTTCCAGACGGACCAGCGCGGCGCCGGCCTCGACCTGATCACCGGCAGAGGCCAGAACCTCGGCCACCACGCCATCGCGCGCCGCCAAGAGAGAGTGTTCCATTTTCATCGCCTCAAGGATAGCCAGTCTGTCACCTTCTTTGACCTCGGCACCCGCCTCCGCAAACACGGCCTTGACCAAACCGGGCATCGGCGCCTCGATAACATTGGTGTCACCACCGGCAGTCCCGGCCCGATCCAGCGGATCGATGCAATCAAAGATGCTGCTGATCCGGCCAAACACTGTCAGCCGGCCATCCGCTTCAGCCACATTTGGCAGGGGGTCTCCGCTGTGTCGCCAGACCGCGCCATCAAAGGTGACCTCATGACTGCTGTCGTCCAACTGCCAGCATTGCGCCTGCGGCCCGAGAACCTCAACCGAGATATCAAGACACGCTTCGCCATGGGTGAGCTGCACCGCCCGATGGAGCGGCGCCCAGAGGGTAAACCCGCTGTCCTCACCTGGCTGATGCAGGCCCAACGCCCGCTGGGCGGCAGCAATCCAATGCGCCACAGGAACCTCACCAACCGCCGTCAACGCCTCAAGATCGCGGGCGATCAGGCCGGTGTCGACCTCGCCCCGGCCAAACCCCTCATGAGCAGCAAGTGCGCCCAGAAAGGCAAGGTTGGTGACTGTCCCTGCAACCTCTGTCCGTTCCAGCGCCCGGCGCAGCTTCGATAGGGCCACCTCACGGGTGGCGCCATGCACGATCACCTTGGAAATCATCGGGTCATACCACGGGCTGATGGTATCGCCTGCCCGCACACCGCTGTCAGCGCGACACTCAGCCGGGAAGGACAGATGCGTCAGCGTGCCAGTTGCTGGCAGAAACCCCTTCGGTACGTCCTCGGCATACAGCCGTGCCTCAAACGCGTGGCCAGTGATCGTGAGGTCGTCCTGCTGGGCAGGCAGGCTCTCACCGGAGGCAACGCGCAGCTGCCAGTCCACCAGATCGACGCCGGTGATCAGTTCCGTCACCGGATGCTCCACCTGCAGGCGGGTGTTCATTTCCATGAACCAGAAGCCATCCGTGCGCAGCCCATCAGACCCGTCGACGATGAATTCCACCGTGCCCGCGCCCTTGTAACCGATGGCCTCAGCCGCACGCACACCCGCCTGCCCCATGGCCTCGCGCATCTCAGCCGTCATGCCGGGTGCGGGCGCCTCTTCGATCACCTTCTGATGGCGACGCTGCAGAGAACAGTCGCGTTCGAACAGATGCACCGCGCGGGTCCCGTCGCCAAAGACCTGCACCTCGATATGGCGGGGTTGCTGGATGTATTTTTCAATCAGCACATCCGGGTTGCCGAAGGCCGTGGTCGCCTCGCCCTGCGCGCTTTTCAGGGCATCGGCAAATTCGGATGGCTGTTCAACCAGCCGCATCCCCTTGCCGCCGCCGCCGGCAACCGCCTTGATCAGCACCGGATAGCCGATCTTCTCCGCCTCACCTGCCAGAAACTCGGCATCCTGATTGGCACCGTGATAGCCCGGCACCACCGGCACGCCGGCCTCTTCCATCAGCGCCTTGGCGGCATCCTTGAGACCCATTTTGCGGATCGCATCCGCAGACGGCCCGATAAATGTGAGGCCTGCGGCCTCGACCGCGTCCACAAACCCTGGGTTTTCCGACAGGAAGCCATAGCCGGGGTGGATCGCCTGCGCGCCACTTTCCTGCGCGACACGGATGATCACATCCCCCTTGAGATAGCTGTCCGCCGGGGCCGGGCCGCCGATATGCACGGCCTCATCGGCCATCTGCACATGTTTTGCTGCCGCATCGGCGTCGGAATAAACGGCCACGGTCCGCACCCCCATGGCACGGGCGGTTTCCATCACGCGGCAGGCGATTTCGCCGCGGTTTGCAATCAGGATTTTATCAAACATGGGGGATCCTCACATCCGGAAGACGCCGAAGCGCGTGTCTTCAATCGGGGCATTGAGTGCCGCACTCAGGGAGAGCGCCAGCACATCGCGGGATTTGCGCGGGTCAATGATGCCATCATCCCAAAGCCGCGCAGAGGCATAAAGCGGGTGGCTCTGCTCCTCGAACATGTCGATGGTTGGCTGCTTGAAGGAGGCTTCCTCCTCGGTGCTCCAGATGCCGCCCTGACGTTCGATGGCATCGCGTTTCACCGTTGCCAGCACGCCTGCCGCCTGCTCACCGCCCATCACCGAAATGCGGGAATTCGGCCAGGTCCAGAGGAAGCGCGGGGAATAGGCGCGGCCCGACATGCCGTAGTTGCCCGCCCCAAAAGAGCCGCCTACCAGCATGGTTACCTTCGGTACGTTTGTTGTCGCCACCGCCGTCACCATCTTGGCGCCGTGACGGGCGATGCCTTCGTTTTCGTATTTGCGCCCCACCATGAAGCCGGTGATGTTCTGCAGGAACACCAGCGGGATCTTGCGCTGGCTACACAGTTCGACGAAATGCGCGCCTTTCTGGGCCGCTTCGGAGAACAGCACGCCGTTGTTGGCGATGATGCCGATCGGGCACCCCTTGAGATGGGCAAAGCCCGTCACCAGGGTTTCGCCGAAGCGCGGCTTGAACTCGTCGAACCGCGAGCCGTCCACCAAACGCGCAATCACCTCGCGGATGTCATAGGGCGTGCGCAGATCACCCGGCACCACGCCAAGGATTTCCTCGGGGTCATAGGCAGGCTCCTCGGGACTGGCCCAGTTCACCGTCAGCGGCTTGGTAATATTCAGCGACTGCACCGCGCGCCGCGCCAGCGCCAGTGCATGGGCGTCATCCTCGGCGAGGTAATCGGCCACGCCGGACAGGCGCGTGTGCACATCACCGCCGCCCAGCTCCTCGGCGCTGACAACCTCGCCCGTGGCAGCCTTCACCAGCGGCGGACCGGCCAGGAAGATGGTGCCCTGTTCCTTCACGATGATGGTGACATCGGACATCGCAGGCACATAGGCGCCGCCCGCGGTGCAGGAGCCCATCACCACGGCAATCTGCGGGATCCCCTTGGCGGACATGCGGGCCTGGTTGTAGAAGATGCGCCCGAAATGGTCGCGGTCGGGGAAGACCTCATCCTGATTGGGCAGGTTGGCACCGCCGCTGTCGACCAGATAGATGCAGGGCAGATGGTTCTCCTCGGCAATCTCCTGTGCGCGCAGGTGTTTCTTCACCGTCATCGGGTAGTAGGTACCACCTTTCACGGTGGCGTCGTTGCAGACTACCATGACCTCTTGGCCGTGCACCCGCCCGATACCCGCGATCACGCCTGCCGCCGGGGCTGCACCGTCATACATCGCGTGGGCCGCAGTCGCGCCGATCTCCAGAAACGGAGAGCCGGGATCCAACAGGTTTGCCACCCGGCGGCGCGGTAGCATCTTGCCCCGGCTTTCGTGCCGGGCGCGAGATTTCTCGCCGCCGCCCATGCGCGCGGCCTCTGCCGCCTCGCTGATCTGCGCCAGCGCATCCAGATGCGCCGCGCGGTTCTGTTTGAAGCCTTCGGAGGAAGGCATCGCCTTGGATGTGAGTTTCATGTCCACTCTCCCGTTGTAGGGTTGAGATCTGTCATTTCATAAATTGAGGCCTGCGCCGGCCGTGCATTGGCCCGGATCATGCGGAATCCTCCCCCGCCGCCCGCGCCTTCAATTCCTTACGGATGACCTTGCCGGTCACGGTCATCGGGAGGGCGTCCAAGAACTCCACTTCTCGAGGGTAAGAATACTTTGCCAGACGAGATTTGACGTAGTCTTGCAGATCTTTCTCCGCCGGAGAATGGCCCGGTTTCAGCACCACATAGGCTTTCACGATCTCGGTGCGCAGCGCGTCGGGTTTGCCGACGACCCCAACAGTCGCCACGGCCGGATGGGTCATCAGACAGTCCTCAATCTCAGCTGGACCGATGCGGTAGCCGGCGGAAGTGATGACATCATCCTCACGCCCGACAAAGCGCAGATAGTCCCCCTCCCAGATGCCGCGATCTCCCGTTACCAGCCAGTCGTCGCGAAATTTCTCCGCCGTCGCGTCGGGGCGCTTCCAGTATTCCAGCATCATCGACGCAGCCCCCAGGCGCACGGCGACATCGCCCTCATCTTTGGTGGGGGTGCCGTCGGTGTCTATAACCTCAACCACACATCCCGGAACCGGCTTGCCGATGCAGCCCGGCCGCACCGGAAAATCAACGGCACAGGAGGACACCGTCATGTTGCATTCGGTCTGGCCGTAGAATTCATTGATGGTCACGCCCAGGTGACGCTGGCCCCAGGCGAGCATCTCTGCGCCCAGGGGCTCTCCGCCGCTGGCGACGGAGCGCAGACCGTCGAGCCCCTGCCCCGCCGCCTTCAGCAGGCGCAACGCGGTAGGCGGGAAAAACACATTGCGCACATCGCCCTGACGAATGATCTCGGCGCAGGCCTCCGGCGTAAATTTGTCCAGCCGGGCGGCGACAACCGGCACGCCCAGCGCCAGACCCGGCATCAGCACATCGAAGAGGCCGCCGATCCATGCCCAATCCGCAGGGGTCCAAAGGCAGTCACCCGGCTGTCCCAGATGATCATGACTGATGGCCACGCCCGGCAAATGACCAGAGAGCACCCGGTGACCATGCAGCGCGCCCTTGGCGCTGCCAGTGGTGCCGGACGTGTAGATGAGCACGGCCGGGGTCTCTGGCGTGGTTTCCGCATAAGGCAGGAGATGCCCGCTGTGATCTGCGCTTGCCGATAGGATATCTGTCACCAGCAGCGGCTGCGCCAGCACGCCCAGCTGCGCCGCGCCTGCGCCATCCGTCAGCACCAGCTCAAGCCCCGCATCGCCAATACGCGAGGCCAGCGCATCGTGCTGGAACAGCTTGAACAACGGCACGGAAATGGCGCCGATTTTCCAGATCGCGAGATGTGCCACAGCGCAATCGACAGATTGGCTGAGCAACACACCGACACGGTCGCCGGACTGCACTCGCCGCATCAGATCGCGCGCCAATACATCGACCATCTGCCGCAACTCACCGTAGCGGACATCGCGCCGCGCCCCGGTGGTCAGATCAATGAGGGCGACCTGCTCGTCCGGATGATCCAGCGCCTGCGCCGCCATGTTCAGACAGGCGGGAAACTGCCAGCCACCGTCGGCGCGCAATCCCGGGTACGAAGTATGTCCAGACATGCCGCTCATCCCAAGCCCTTCGAAGAACGCATAACTGATATGCAGTTTTTCCCTTCATTCCCAAAGGGAAAGCACGCCGCTTCTTGATCCAGATCAGTGTTCTGTCGCTGCCTGAGGCGCATACGTTCTTTGCAAACAAACGACCCGATCACGATAGAAGAGGGATAATCCCAATGACCCGTATGGTTTCCGCCCTGGCTCTTAGCGCTGCACTGGCAGCTCTGGCCGGCCCCGCCCTTGCCCAGTCCCAGGGGGATTGGACCCTTGGCGTCGGTATCGCCAACGTCAATCCAAAGTCCGACAACGGCACCGTTGCGGGCGCGGCTGCGACGATTGACGACGATACCGCACTCACCTTCACTGCGGAGTATTTCATCCGCGACAACATCGGTATCGAACTTCTGGCCGCCAGCCCGTTCGAACATGATATCTCCTTGAACGGCGCCTACACCGCGACCACCAAGCATCTGCCGCCGACCCTGTCGGTCAACTATCACTTTCCGACACAAACCCAGTTCAAACCCTTTGTCGGCATCGGCATCAACTACACCACCTTCTTTGAGGAAAGCTCCCCCGCGGGCGTGATCTCGCTTGATGACAGTGTCGGGCTGGCGCTGAACCTTGGTGCGGACTGGCAGATCTCTGACCGCGGCGCACTGCGGGTGAACGTCCGCTACATGGACATCGAAACCGATGTGACCCTCAACGGCGCCAAAATCGGCACCGCCGAAATCGATCCGGTCACAGTGGGCTTTGGCTACGTTCACCGCTTTTGATCCTTTTGACGAGTAACAGACTGAGACGAGTGCTTCAGGGAGGGGCGGCGTGCCGAATGGCGCGCCGCTTTTTCGTTTTCCGGATAAGAAACCGCGCAGTATAAGCGCGAACTGTCCTACCGACCGCCCTAAGGCCCAAGCGTGGTTACATCTGGCCCATCAATTCGCGGCCAATCAGCATGCGGCGAATTTCCGACGTGCCCGCACCGATCTCCATCAGCTTGGCATCGCGGAAAATCCGGCCAACCGGGTTGTCAGAGAGATAGCCCGCACCACCAAAGGCCTGCACCGCCTGATGCGCCTGGGTCATCGCGACCTCGGACGCATAAAGGCAGCAGGCCGCCGCATCCTGACGGGTTACGGTGCCCTTGTCGCAGGCCTTCGCAACCTCATAAACATAGGAACGGGCCGTGTTCATCGCAGTGTACATATCCGCGATTTTGCCCTGCATCAGTTGGAAGTTCCCGATGGGCTGGCCGAACTGCTTACGCTCTTTCATGTAAGGCATCATCTCATCCATGCAGGCCGCCATGATACCGGTGCCGATCCCGGCCAGCACCACGCGCTCATAATCGAGGCCGGACATCAGAACGCGCACACCCTTGCCCTCTTCGCCCAGAACGTTGTCAAAGGGGACTTCCACGTCTTCAAACACCAGCTCAGCGGTGTTGGAGCCACGCATCCCCAGCTTGTCGAAATGCTGCGAGGTGGAGAAGCCTTTCATCTCTTTCTCGATCAGAAAGGCCGTAATCCCTTTTGACCCCGCATCCGGATCTGTCTTGGCATAGACCACCAGCGTGTCAGCGTCAGGACCGTTGGTGATCCAGTATTTATTGCCATTGAGGCGGTAGTGGTCATTACGCTTTTCCGCGCGCAAGGACATCGAGACGACGTCCGAGCCAGCGCCCGCCTCGGACATTGCCAGCGCGCCAACATGCTCACCAGATACCAGGCGCGGCAGGTATTTGGCTTTCTGCTCGGCATTGCCGTTCAGCTTGATCTGATTGACGCAGAGATTCGAATGCGCGCCATAGGAAAGCGAGACCGAAGCACTGGCCCGCGCAATCTCCTCAACCGCAACAGTATGGGCCAGGTAGGACATGCCAGCGCCGCCGAACTCCTCAGGCACGGTGATGCCGAGAAGACCCAGCTCCCCCATCTCCTGCCAGAGTTCCGACGGAAATTCGTTCTTCTGGTCAATCTCCTGCGCCATCGGGCGGACGCGCTCCTGCGCCCAGCGGTGCACCATGTCGCGCAGGGCGTTAACATCTTCGCCCAGATCAAAGGTCATGCTTGCATTGAACATCTTGCCGGTCCTCCCGAGTCGTCGCGGATTATTTGAACATGTGTTCATTTATGCTGATCCAAACTCTCGCGTCAAGCGCCATGGCGAGGCCACTTTTGATAGTGAGTTGACTCACTCAATTTGACGCTCTACCCATAGGGCTGGAAAGGACGACTCATGCAGAAACGCCAGAAACGCGCGAGCGAAAAGCAGACAAGGCTGGTGCAGGCGGGCGCCGAACTGTTCCGGTCTAGGGGATATGACGGCACCAGCCTCACCGACGTCGCCAAGGCCGCAGGCGTGCCGCCGGGCGGAGTGTTCTACCATTTCCGCACCAAGGCCGACCTCGCCGACGCGGTGATGCAGCAGCATCACCGGCATTTCAGCGGCCAGCTTCAGCAGATCGAGACCGCCACCCCGAATCCGCGCAAGCGCCTGCGCCTCTTTTGGGAGGGCGCCGAAAAGCTGGCCGCCGACCGCGCGGCGCTTGGCTGCCCGGTGCTGGCGCTGGCCGGGGACATGGCCGCCGATCCGGCCCGCCCGGAGGCCGCCCAGGAACACCGCAAGCTGGTCATGGCGCATACCCTGGGCTGGCTGGCCGCGCAGTACCGCGCGCTTGGCCTTGGCGCCGCGCAGGCGGATACCGCGGCCGCGGGCCTGTTTGCCACCATGCAGGGCGCATTTGCGGTGGGCCATGTCATGAACGACGCAGATATTATCCGCAGGATTTTTTCGGACAAACGCCAGGAACAGGAAAAGGCAGGATTTTTATGACGAAATATTTGGGTGACCAGGCCTGGTCACAGGCCACCGGCGGCATTCTGCGCCGACGCGACCGTGTGGCGCTGATGCGGCAGCTGGCCGGGATGCAGCTGGGCGAGCTTGCCCGCCGGCTGGGGCTGGCAAAAGGCCCCGCCGCATTGCCGCTGGACGTGGCAGACATCCCCGTGCCCGACAGCGCCACCTGTCGCGCCGCCGAGGAGCACGTGGCCTCCAGCCTGTCCCACGCTCTCGACCTGCACAGCCACCGGACCTATTACTGGGGCATGTTCCTGGCTCATAGCGAAGGTCTGCGCCCGGACCCCGAGCTGCTGTATGTCTCGGCCCTGCTGCACGACCTGGGCCTGTCCGCCCGCGAAATGCCCAAGGCCCGGAGCTGCTGCTTTGCGGTGAACGGCGCCCGGCTCGCCGACCTGTTCCTGCAACAGCAGCAATGGGACAGTGCCCGCCGCCGGAGCGTGTTCGAGGCGATCTCGCTGCATCTCAACCTTGAGGTTCCTGCCGCCCGCCACGGCGCCGAAGCGCGGCTGCTGGCGCTTGGCGCGCATCTGGATGTGACGGGGCGCAACCTGCACCGGCTGCACCGGCGCAGCGCGGGCAGCGTGCTGAAGCGCTTTCCCCGCGACGGCTTTGCCGAGGAGATCGCGGCTTCGGTCAGCGCAGGGCATCACCCGCACACGCGGGCCGGCATCTTAAGCAAGCTGGGCTTCAAGGATCTGGCACTGGCCAACCCGCTGGACCGCCCCCGGGCCTGACCCGGCCTCACCCCTCCTGAAACACCGCCCCGACCTCGGCGCGGATGATGCGGGCGATCTGGGCGCAGTCGGCCAGGCTGAAGGTCAGCGGCACCCGCATGTCGACGATCCCGGCCAGGATGCGGTCGCTCTGCGGCAGGCGGGGGGTCTCGGCATAGCGCCAGCTGTCATAGCGCGAGGTAAAGGCAACGGGTTCGGGCGTGCCGAACCATTTCAGCTCGACCCCCCGCGCAGCACAGCGCCGCAGGACTTCCCGAACGGCCTCCTCGCGCCAGTCCAGCAGCAGAAACTGAATGGAGGAGCCAACATAAGCCTCTTTTTCGGGGCGTTCGACCACCGTCAGGCCCGGCGTGTCGCGCAGGCCCTCCTCGACCTGGCGGTAACGGGCGTTCCAGCGCTGCACCTGCTGTTCAAGATCACGCAGCTGCGGGCGCAGGATTGCGGCGCGAACATTGTCCATCCGCCCCGAGATATTCGGCGTCTCATATTTGATGCGTTCAAACACCTCAGGTCCGGGCGCAGCGCGATGGCGGGAATAAAGCATATAAGACCCAGAGAGCATAATTGCGCGCGCCGCAATCTCTGGATCAGAGGTCACCAGCAAGCCACCCTCGCCTGAGTTCACATGTTTATACGTCTGGCAGGAATAGCAGCCGACCACACCGTGACGCCCAGATAAAACCCCGTTCCAGCGCGCCCCCATGGTGTGGGCGCAATCCTCGATCACGGCGACATCCGAAGCGTCGCAGATCGCCATCAACCGGTCCATATCACACAGATGCCCGCGCATATGCGATAGCATCAGAACGCGCGGGTGCCCGTCGACCGAAAGCTGCCGCTCCAGATCCTCCAGATCCAGTGTCAGCGTCTCGGTAACGCCAACGTAGACCGGCACTGCGCCCACGGCCGCGATTGACCCGGGCACCGGCGCCAGGGTAAAGGCATTGGTCAACACTCGATCGCCAGGCTTTACACCGACGGCACGTAAGGCGGTCGCCAGAGCATAGCCGCCAGAAGCCACCGCCAACGCGTAAGGTGCCTCCATTTGGGCGGCAAACTCCTCCTCCAGAAGGGTCACCTCGCCCGCCTCGTCACCCAACACGTTATAGCGGTGCAAGCGACCGTGGCGCATCACCTCGACAGCGGCCTCGATGGCCTCTTCTGGGATGGGTTCCTGCTGGGTGAAGCTACCGGTAAAGATTTCTGTCATGCTGCGTTTGTCTGCGCCTGACTACATAAGGTCAAGCCCCCGGCCTGCGGCCTCAAAGCACCGTTAAATCGGCAGCAGACGCGCGGCCAGTGCGGGCAGATCCTCAAATCGCTGCAAGAGCGCTTCCGGGCGCAGCGCCTCAAGGTCGCCGCCAGACGGACCAAAGGTGACCAGCACCGAGGCAACACCCGCAGCAGCGGAGGTCTTGCGGTCCGTATCGGTATCACCAATCAGGATGGTCCGCTCCGGGTCCCCCCCTGCCCGGCGCGCGGCCTCGCGCAGGGGTTCGGGATCAGGTTTGCGCACAGGTAGGGTATCCGCCCCAACCAGCGAGTGAAACGCATCCCGCACGCCCAGGCTGCGGGTCAGCTTCTCGGCCAGCGCCTCAGGCTTATTGGTGCAAATCCCAACGCGAAACCCGTCCGCCTTCAATTGCTCGACCGCGGCCATGGCACCGGGATACATCACGGTATGGTGGTCAATCGCATCGCGATAATGCTCCAACAGCTGCGGGTAATATTCTTCAACGGTTTCTTCGTGATAGTGATCAACCCGCTTCAGTCCGGTCGTCAGCATGCTTTTTCCGCCACGCAGGGCTACGCCCGCATCCCGCGGCAAGGAAAGCAGATCCCCCAACCCCATCTGACGAAAACAGGCGTTGGCAGCGGCCAGCAAATCGCCAGATGTATCCGCCAAAGTGCCGTCAAGATCGAAGATAACCGTACGCATATCTGCCCCCTCTCGGCGCGTTTTCGCCACCGCTTGTTGCAACCCGCAACCTTGTTTGATGGCGCTTTGCCTTGCGCGCCTGCTGTTAGCGGATAAAACGGGGGCGCTGAAAAGACAAAGAGAAAACACCACATGAGCACCGCCCTCGTCATTCTGGCCGCAGGCAAAGGCACCCGGATGAACTCCGACCTGCCCAAGGTTTTGCATCCCATTGCCCACGCCCCGATGCTGGAACACGCGCTATCCGCAGGGCGCGCGCTGAACCCGGAACGCACAATTGTTGTGGCCGGTCACGGGGCAGATTATGTGCGCGCCGTGATGGCTGATATCGACGAAGAGGCTGAAATTGTTGTTCAGGAAGAACAGCTTGGAACGGCCCATGCGGTTGCGCAAACCCGTGACGCCTTGTCCGATTTTGAAGGCGATATCGTCGTGCTTTATGGCGACACGCCCTTCGTCAGCGCCGAGACATTGCAGCGGATGCTGGCCGCGCGACAGAACGCCGATCTGGTGGTGCTTGGCTTCACCGCGGCTGATCCCGCGCGCTATGGCCGGTTGGTCATGGATGGCGACAGCCTTGAGCGGATTGTCGAATATAAAGACGCAACCGAGGCGGAGCGGGCGATTGATTTCTGCAACTCAGGCCTGATGGCAGGCAATGCGGCGCAGATGTTTGCGCTGATTGACCGGGTTGATAGCGTTAATGCCTCGGGTGAATATTACCTCACCGATCTGGTCGAATTGGCACGCGCCGATGGGCTGCGGGTTACAGCTGTGTCCTGTGATGAGGTTGAGACCCTTGGCATCAACTCTCGCGCTGATCTGGCCCGTGCGGATCGCGTTTTCCAGCAGCGCAAACGCGCCGAGCTGATGGCAGATGGTGTCACGCTGATGGACCCTGAGACCGTCTATCTGGCCTTTGACACAGTCATCGGTCGCGACACAATCATCGAACCCAATGTCGTGTTTGGCCCCGAGGTCACGGTGGAAAGCGGGGTGTTTATCCGGTCCTTCTCCCACTTTGAGGGCTGCCACATCTCGCGCGGTTCCAAGGTTGGCCCCTACGCCCGCCTGCGTCCCGGTGCGGAGCTGGCCGAGAACACCCACATCGGCAATTTTGTGGAAATCAAGAATGCCGAAATCGCCGAGGGCGCCAAGGTCAATCACCTGAGCTATATCGGCGATGCCAGCGTGGGCGCAGCGACAAACATCGGCGCGGGCACCATTACCTGTAACTACGACGGCGTGATGAAGCATCGCACCGAAATCGGCGCCGGTGCCTTCATCGGCTCCAATACCATGCTGGTCGCCCCGGTGCGCATTGGCAATGAAGCCATGACCGCAACCGGCGCGGTCGTCACCAAATCGGTTGAGGACGGCGCGCTGGCGATTGCCCGTGCTGAACAACAAAACAAACCGGGCCGCGCGCGCAAGCTGATGGACATGCTGCGCGCAAAGAAGGCCCGTCTGAGCAAAGGAGCCGAATAATGTGTGGCATCGTCGGCGTTCTTGGCAATCACGAAGCAGCCCCCATTCTGGTTGAGGCACTGAAGCGGCTTGAATATCGCGGCTATGACAGCGCGGGCATCGCCACGGTCAACGGCGGCACTCTGGATCGCCGCCGCGCGGTGGGAAAACTGGTGAATCTCTCTGATCTCCTGGTGCACGAGCCGCTACCCGGCAAATCAGGCATAGGTCACACCCGTTGGGCCACCCATGGCGCCCCAACCATCGGCAATGCCCACCCGCACCGGGCCGGTGGAGTCGCGGTTGTCCACAATGGTATCATTGAGAATTTCAAGGATCTGCGCGGCGCGTTGAACGAGAAAGGCATCACCTTTCAAACCGATACCGATACCGAAACGGTCGCTTTGCTTTGTGAGGCGTTGATCGCTGATGGCCGGGCACCCATCGAGGCCGCGCGTGAAACCGTCGGGAGGCTGGAGGGAGCCTTCGCACTCGCCTTCCTCTTTGAGGGAGAAGAGGATTTGATGATCGCCACCCGCAAGGGATCGCCCCTGGCAATCGGCCATGGTGACGGCGAAATGTTCGTTGGCTCCGACGCCATTGCGCTGGCGCCCTTCACCGATCAGATCACCTATCTGGAAGAAGGCGATTTTGCCGTCCTGACGCGCAATAGCGTCGAGATCTGGGATCAACGCGGTGCAATTGCCAACCGCGAGAAACGCCAGATCCAACTAGTGAATGCCCGCATTGACAAGGACGGGCACAAGCACTTCATGGCCAAGGAAATTGCCGAACAGCCGGTGGCCATTGACCGCGCCCTGAAGGCCTATCTCGGCGACGACGGGCAGCTGGCGCTACCTGCAGAGCTGGATTTCACCAAGATCGAACGGCTGACCATGGTGGCCTGCGGCACCGCGTTTTATGCCTGCATGGTTGCGAAATACTGGTTTGAGCAAATCGCCCGGATGCCGGTTGAGGTCGATGTCGCCTCCGAATTCCGCTACCGCGAGCCGCCGGTCTCGGACAAGACGCTGGCGTTGTTCGTTTCACAGTCGGGCGAGACCGCCGACACGCTGGCGGCGCTGCGTTACATGGACGGCAAAGCACAGCAGATCGTCGGGTTGGTCAATGTTCCCGAAAGCTCAATCGCACGCGAGAGCGACGTGGTGCTGCCGCTCCACGCGGGCCCCGAAATTTCTGTCGCCTCAACCAAGGCGTTCACCTGCCAGCTGTCGATTCTGCTTCTGCTGGCTCTGCGCGCGGCTGAGCAACGCGGTCTGCCACTGCCGGATGACATGCCTGCCGATCTGCGCGCCCTGCCCGGATTGATTCACCAATCACTGGCCGGAGAGACGCAAATCACCGCCTCAGCGCGCGGGCTGGCCAAGGCGCAGGACATTATCTTCCTCGGACGCGGGCAGCTTTATCCGCTGGCTTTGGAAGGCGCGCTAAAGCTCAAAGAGCTGAGCTATATCCACGCAGAAGGCTATGCCAGCGGCGAGCTGAAGCACGGGCCAATTGCCCTCATCGATGAAAAGGTGCCGGTGGTGGTCCTCGCCCCCCGTGATGCGCTGTTCGACAAGACCGTCTCCAACATGCAGGAGGTGATGGCGCGCGGCGGCAAGGTGATCCTTGTGACGGATGCGGAAGGGGCTAAAATCGCGGGCGATGGCACCCATGAGGTCATTGTAATGCCGCAAGTCCCCGACACGCTGGCACCGATCCTCTATGCGGTACCTGCGCAGCAGATCGCCTATTACACCGCAATCGCCAAGGGCACCGATGTCGACCAGCCGCGCAACCTTGCCAAATCGGTGACCGTGGAATGAACATGCTGACGATTGAGGTGGCATTGGCCGCGCTGGAGGCCGCTGCAGAGCCTGCGCGCGCGACCCAGATGGCGGGCTATCACAAGCAAAAACGCCGGGTGCTAGGCGTACCGAACCCGGTGATCAACAGCCTCAGCCAGGAGTGGCGCAAGATGCTCAGCGCGCAGGATGACGGCCTTACCGCCCGTTGCGTGCTGGCACAGGAGCTGTGGGCCAGCGATGTGTTCGAAGCCCGGATTGCCGCGGGCAAGCTGCTGACCCAGGCCCGGATCAAGGAGGACGCGCCGGTCTGGGATCTGTTGCAAAGCTGGGTGCCGGATTTTGACAGCTGGGCCATTGCCGACCACGCCGCCTCAGCCATTCAGAAACGGCTTCAGGCGCAGCCCGAGCGGCTGGACACAGTTGAGGGCTGGACGTCCAGCGACCACATGTGGACCCGCCGCGCCGCATTGGTTTCGACCCTGCCCTGGGCAAAACTGCCCAATCCAAAACCTGAAGAGCTGGCCGCGCGTGAACGGATCCTCGGCTGGGCGGTACGCTACGTGCCGGACCGCAACTGGTTCATTCAGAAAGCCATCGCCTGGTGGCTGCGCGATCTCAGCAAACATGATGCCGACCGCAGCCGCGCGTTTCTGGTCGAACATGGCGCCGCGATGAAACCCTTTGCCCGGAAAGAAGCGGCCAAATATCTAGGGCCCGCTGGTGAACCCACCGCAGATACAACCACCAGCGACAACGCATAATTCGATACACTAAGAAAAGGCGCTAGGGAGACATCCCTCGCGCCCTTTTTCATCGCTTCAGGATGTCAGATCACCCCGCTGGCAACACCTGCACCTCGACCAGCTCGGTCAATGGCAGCCCCAGTGCGCGCATCGCATCAATGGACAAGCGGCTTCCGGCTCCGGTATCGCCGCCGATGGGCCGCAGGGTCAGCGTGACCTCTGTGCCGCGCGGCGAACGCACGCGGGCTGTCTGCGGGCTATCGACCAGCGGCGTCTCCATCCACAGGCCCGATTGCGAGGGGTCGCCCAAGCTGGCGACGGTCGACGCGCGCCCACTGTAGCCTGCGGTCACACCGGCAGAGGCGCTCTGCCCTTCTGCCGCATCCAAGGGTGCCTGTTCGACACCCGGTGCCAGCGGCACGGTATTGGTGGCGGTATCGGTGGCCGACTCCCCGGCGGTGCCAGCGGACGTCCGCCCGCCCAGAACCGATGAATTCCACTGCAAGGGGCCACAGGCCCCAAGCAGCACGACAGAAGACAGGATCAAAACAGAATAACGCATAGCGCGACACTAGCTCTCACCTCACGGCTTTGCCAGCGGCAATCCCCGTTTCGGCTAAACTCAGGCCTTGCCGCAAGCGCGCCCCCGCTTTACCTAAGAGGGATGACTGCTCCGCTTATCGATCCCTTCGCCCGCGCCATCACGTATCTGCGTGTCTCGGTCACTGACCGCTGCGATTTTCGCTGCGTTTACTGCATGTCCGAGAACATGACCTTCCTACCGAAGAAGGAACTGCTGACGCTGGAGGAACTGGACCGGATGTGTTCGACCTTCGTCAATCTGGGTGTTGAGAAGCTGCGCATCACCGGCGGCGAACCGCTGGTGCGCCGGGGCATCATGACCTTTTTCCGCTCCATGACACGCCATCTCGAAAGTGGTGCGCTAAAGGAGCTGACGCTGACCACCAATGGCTCTCAGCTGGAGAAATACGCGCAGGACCTCTACGACGCGGGTGTGCGCCGGGTGAATGTTTCGCTTGATACCATCGATGAGGGCAAATTCGCCGAGATCACCCGCTGGGGCCGCCTGCCGCAGGTGCTGCGCGGGATTGACGCCGCACAGAAGGCCGGGCTGCGGATCAAGATCAATGCGGTCGCTCTCAAGGGCTTCAACGAAGACGAGCTGCCCGCCATCACCCGCTGGTGCGCGGGGCGTGATATGGACCTCACCTGGATCGAGGTCATGCCAATGGGCGATATCGGCAACGAAAACAGACTGGGTCAATACTGGTCGCTGAAAGACGTGCGCCGCGCTTATGACGATCACTACAATGTCACCGATCTGGCGGAGCGCACGGGTGGGCCGGCGCGCTATGTGCGGTTGGAAGAAACCGGTCAGAAAATCGGCTTCATCACGCCGCTGTCGCATAATTTCTGTGAAAGCTGCAACCGCGTGCGGTTGACCTGCACGGGTGAGCTGTACATGTGTCTGGGTCAAGAAGACATGGCAGACCTGCGTGCGCCCCTGCGCAATCATCCTGAGAATGATCAGGCGCTGGAAGATGCGATCCGTGCCGCGATCACCCTGAAACCCAAAGGCCATGACTTCGATTATTCGCGGCAGAAGCTCGACGGGCAAATGCCCCGCCACATGAGCCATACCGGCGGCTGATATGTCCAGCCGCAAGACCAGCGCAGCGCCGCTGTTGTTTCACCTCTACCGCGCGGTCACTGCGGCGCTGGCGCCGTTTGCCTATCGCAAAGTCGCAGGCAAGCTCACCGATCACGGGGTGTCAGCTGCCCGCCAGCGCGAACGGATGGGCTATCCAACAGAGCCGCGCCCAACACCCCAAACACCCGATGGCCACCCTGCGCCGTTGCTGTGGTTTCACGGTGCTTCGGTCGGTGAAAGCCTGGCCGCGCTGAGCCTGATCGACAAACTGGCCCCCCGCCTGCCCGGCGCGGAATTCCTACTGACTTCGGGCACCGCAACTTCTGCCGAGATGATGGCCAAGCGTATGCCCGCCAATTGCCGCCACCAGTTTGCGCCGCTGGATGCTACAGCCCCCGTACGCCGCTTTCTGCGGCATTGGCAGCCGGACGCAGCGCTCTTTGTCGAAAGTGAGCTGTGGCCGGTAACGCTGGACGCGGCCAAACGCTCCGGCGTGCGGCTGGCATTGGTCAATGCCCGACTGTCGGCCCGATCCATCGCGCAGTGGAAATCCAAACCGGCCACCGCCGCCTTTGTGATGCAGCATTTCGATGTGTTGCTCAGCCAGAACCCGCAGATGGGCCAGAGCCTGATCGACCTTGGCGCCCCGGCTGATCGCGTCCATCCCAGCGGCAACCTGAAAGCCGGGTCCGCCCCGCTGCCCGTTGATCAGACCGCCCTTGCCTCTGTTCAGGCCGAGCTGGGAGCGCGCCCGCTCTGGGTCGCAAGCTCCACCCACCGTGGAGAGGAGGAGACCGTGATCGCCGCGCATAAAGCACTGCTGGCCGAGACCCCCGACCTCTGCCTGTTACTGGCGCCCCGTCACCCGGAGCGCGCAACAGAGGTGATCGCGCTGATCAAGAAGGCGGGTCTCAGCGTTGCCCGTCGCAGCGCAGGCGATGCCCTCACCCCTGACACGCAGGTTTATCTGGCGGATACACTGGGCGAGGTCGGCACATGGTATGCGCTATCGCCCATCGTGTTTCTGGGCGGCTCCCTTGCCCCCATCGGCGGGCATAATCCGTTTGAGGTGGCACAGGCCGGCGCCGCCGTCATCACCGGCCCGGGTTATTCCAACTTTGCCGAGACCTATCCACCCCTGATCGACGCCGGTGGAGCGGTTGAGGTCAGCGACGCCCCAACGTTGGCCGGCGCAGTCCAGCATTGGTTGACGGATGACACCGCCCTTAACACGGCTCGCACTGCTGCGCGCGGCGTGGTCGAGGCGCAGGCGGCAGCCCTTGACGGTGTGGTGGACCTGTTGATCACCCATCTGGCGCTCCCTTCGCCCAACACACGCAACTGATCGGAACCGCCAGATGGCCGACCTGCTTGTCACCAACTTCAATCGCAACTTCACCGGTGTCTCGGCGACCGCTGCGAATGTGGTGCGTCAACAGGCCGGACGATACGAGATGGCGCTGGTGGGACGCGCCCTGCCCGGCTGCCCGGATCCGATTAGCATCGCCGCCGCCCGCGCGGCCTCACGCCATCATGACCCCGCCAAACCCTTCGCGATCTGGCACGTCCGGCGCAACACCGAAATGCGTGCCGCGATCTGGGCGCGCGACGTCCTGCGCCTGCCGGTGCGGATCGTTTTCACCTCAGCGGCGCAACGGCGGCATTCTGCGTTTCCGCGCTGGCTGATCTCGCGCATGGATGCGGTGATTGCCACCACCGAAGCCGCCGCAACCTATGTCCCCCATGTGCGTTCCGTGGTGCCGCATGGGGTCGACACCGATCTATTCACACCGGCGGAGAACCGCGGCTCGGCGTGGGCCGCGCTTGGCTATGGCGGCCAGCAAGGGATTGCCACAATCGGACGTATTCGGCCCGAGAAAGGCACCGATCTGTTTGTTGACGCTATGCTGCGCCTCTTGCCCAAACACCCCGGCGCTGTCGCTCTGGTGATCGGGCGTGCCGCACGAGAGCATCAGGGCTTTCTGAAGGGCTTGCAGGCAAAGATCGCCGCGGCGGGCCTTGGCGAACGCATTCTGTTTCCCGGCGAAATTCCGGCAAGCGATCTGCCGCTCGTGATGCGCGCGCTGTCGCTGGTGATGCAGCTGCCCCTCTACGAAGGCTACGGTATGGCTCCGCTGGAGGGGTTGGCCAGTGCTGTGCCCTTTGTCGGTTCAGACACCGGATATTATCGTGCCTTTTCGGCGCAAGGGACCGTCGGCACCGTGGTGCCGTTGGAGGCCGCCGACGCCGCGGCAGAGGCCGCAGGTCAGTTGCTGTCGGCACCCGAAGAACTGTCACGCCGCGGACAAGCTGGTCGCGATTTGGCGGTCCACGCCTTCAGCGCCCATGCGGAGGCAGATGGCATCGATGCCGTCTATCAAGACCTCTGGTCCGCAGGCTAAGCGCGAGCAGCCTCTCAAGCCCCCTAGATAACGCCAAAAGAATCGCCTGCCCACAACGGGACAGGCGATCCTCTTAGCCGGTCTTTTGCCTCAGTGATCAGGCGGCGGGCATCCGCTGTTCGACAATCTCTGCCCACCAGCTGCACCCGGCAGGAATGGCCTCATCGTTGAAGTTATATTCGGGGTGGTGCACGGCAGCGGTGTCGCCGTTGCCAACCAGAATATAGGCACCGGGGCGCTCTTCCAGCATGAAGGCAAAATCTTCGCCACCCATCACAAGGGGCGCATCCTCGCATCCGCCAGAGATATCCCGCGCCACCTTCGCCGCAAACTCGGTCTGTTCGTCATGGTTCACCATCACCGGATACCCCCGGTGGTAGGTCACGGCCGCCGTACCGCCAAAGGTCGCGGCAATGCCGTCGCAAATCTCATTGATCCGCTTCTCCGCCAGATCGCGCATCTCGCCAGACATGGTCCGCACTGTCCCCTTGATCTGAACGCTCTGCGGGATCACGTTGAAGGCCTTGGAGGAGGTCTCAAACGAGGTCACCGAAACCACGATCTGATGCACGGGATCTGCATTACGCGACGCGATGGTCTGCAGCGCCAGCACGGCCTGCGCCGACATCACGGTCGTGTCGATGGTTTCCTGAGGCTTCGCCGCATGACCTCCGCGCCCTTCAAAGGTGATGTCGAACTGATCGGTCGCCGCAAAAAATGCGCCCGGGCGGATCGCGAAGGAGCCAACCGGACGGCCCGGCCAGTTGTGCATGCCGTAGACTTCCTGGATGTTCCAGCGATCCATCATGCCGTCGTCGCACATTTCCTTGCCACCGCCGCCGCCTTCTTCGGCGGGCTGGAAAATCACCACCACGGTGCCGTCGAAATTGCGGGTCTCAGACAGGTATTTGGCCGCCCCCAACAGCATTGCAGTGTGGCCGTCATGGCCACAGGCGTGCATCGCGCCATCGGTCTTGGAGGCATAGTCCAGGCCAGTCTGTTCATGGATCGGCAGTGCGTCCATATCGGCGCGCAGACCGATCACCTTGCCGGAACTGTCAGACTTGCCCTTGATCACGCCAACAACACCCGTGCGGCCGATGCCGGTGACAATCTCGTCACAGCCGAACTCTTTCAGCTTCTCCGCAACCAGCGCGCTGGTGCGATGGGTCTCGAACAGGATTTCAGGATTTTCATGGATATCACGTCGCCAAGCGGTGACTTCGCTTTGCAGTTCGGCGAAACGGTTCTTCACAGGCATGGTAAGGTCCTTTTTCTCTATCAATGCGCTGACGATCTTGGTCCGCGCTGTTTTCAGTTGAATGACGGTTGATGCAGACGACCCTTTCCCATCAGGGCAGTGGTAGCCGCTGTTCGATCAGGGTGACGAACCAGCTGCATCCGGCTGGGATGGCATCGTCGTTGAAATCATAAGCCGGGTGATGCAGGCCAGCCGAGGGTCCATTGCCAACACGGATCATGGCACCGGGGCGCTCCTCCAGCATGAAGGAGAAGTCCTCTCCGCCCATGGCCAGTGCCACCTCCTCACAGTCACCTGCCACCGCCAGCGCTGCCGCATGGGCGTATGTGGTCGCCTCCGCATCATTGATGGTCACGGGGACACCGTTCACAAACTCCACCTCCGCAGAGCCGCCAAAACTCTGCGCAATTCCGGCAGTGACCGCACGCAGCCGCTCCGGGATCTGTTCACGGACCTGCGGCGAGTGGGTTCGAATGGTGCCTTTCACCTCCGCCCGGTCCGGGATGACGTTATACGCCTTCGACGATGTCTCTGCCGAGGTGATCGATAAAACCCCCTGCATCACGGGATCGACATTGCGCGACACGATGGTCTGCAGGGCTGTGATTAGAGAGCACATCATCACCGTGGTATCGGCGGTTTCCTGCGGTTTGGCCGCATGGCCACCGCGTCCTTGCAGACGAATAATGAACTCATCGACAGAGGCCAGGATCGGCCCCGGGCGCAGGGCGAATTTGCCCAGTTCAAGCCCCGGCGAATTGTGGATGGCATAGACCTCATCAATACCGAAACGGTCCATCAGACCATCCTTGCACATGGCCTCAGCGCCATTGCCGCCCTCTTCGGCGGGCTGAAAAATCACCACCGCAGTGCCATCGAAGTTGCGCGTCTCTGCGAGGTATTTGGCCGCTCCCAGCAACATCGCAGTATGGCCGTCATGGCCGCAGGCGTGCATTGCGCCCTCAATCTGCGAGGCATGCGGCAGGCCGGTGTCTTCTGCCATAGGAAGCGCATCCATATCGGCGCGCAGACCAATCGCCCGGTTCTGCGTATCGCTGCGGCCCCGGATTAGTCCGACAACACCGGTCCGACCGATCCCCGTCACCACCTCGTCGCAGCCGAAGGCACGCAGCTTCTCGGCCACCAGTGCGCTGGTGCGATGTGTCTCGTAGAGGATTTCCGGGTGCTGATGGATGTCCCGACGCCAGGCGGTGATTTCGGCGTGCATTTCAGCAAAGCGGTTCTTCACGGGCATCGGGTCATCCTCAGGCTGCGGGCATACGTCGTTCGACCAGCTCGGCGAACCAGCTGCAGCCCAGCGGGATCGCCTCATCGTCGAAATCATAGGCCGGATGGTGGCACATGGCGGTGTCCCCATTGCCAAGGAAGATATAGGCGCCCGGGCGCTCTTCCAGCATGTAGGAGAAGTCTTCCGATGGCATGATCGGATCCGTGTTGTCGCTCACCTTGGGCGACACGGCGCGCGCCGCCTCCACCGCATAGCCGGTCTCAGCTTCGGTATTCACGGTCACCGGATAGCCCGGCATCCAATTGACCTCAGCCTGCGCGCCGTAGGCCGAGGCGATATCCTCCGCAATGCGGCGCACGCGGGTTTCGGCCTGGCTTCGGCATTCCGTGTCGAGCGTCCGCACGGTGCCCTGCAGCCGGGCCGAATGGGCGATCACATTGGAGGCGGTGCTGTCGGTTTCAAAGGTGCCAACGGTCAGCACCACACGCTTCAGCGGGTCGATATTACGCGCCACGATCGACTGCAAAGACACAACAATCTGTGCGGCCACAAGCGTGGTATCAATCGCCTCATGCGGAGTAGCCGCGTGCCCCCCTAGCCCGGTCACGGTGATCTCGAATTCATCGGAAGACGCCAGTAGAGGACCGGAGCGAATGGCAAATTCCCCAACCGGAATGCCCGGCGCATTATGAAGGCCATAGACCTCCTGAATACCCCAACGCGCCATCATGCCGTCATCGCACATCGCCTTGCCTCCGGCACCGCCTTCTTCTGCCGGCTGAAAGATCAGCACTGCCTTGCCGTCAAAATTGCGGGTCTCAGCCAGATATTTCGCAGTGCCGAGCAGGATCGAGGTATGGCCATCATGGCCGCAGGCATGCATCAGCCCCGGCGTCTGGGAGGCGTAATCGAGCCCGGTCGCCTCGGTGATTGGCAGCGCATCCATATCGGCACGCAGGCCGATAGCGCGGCCCGAGGTGTTGGTCTTGCCCTGGATGACGGCGACGACCCCGGTTTGGCCAACACCGGTGGTGATGTCTGTGATGCCAAAGCTGCGCAGCTTCTCCTCGACAAAAGCGGCGGTCTTATGCACCTCATAGAGCAGTTCCGGCATCTGATGCAGGTGACGCCGCCAACCGGTGATCTCAGCGTGCATTTCAGACAGGCGATTCTTGATCGGCATGGGCATCTCCCTAATATTGGTCCGCTGTCCCAGCTGCATCGCTGGCTGCCAAGCAACGAAAACACTGTTTCCAATGGCGCGAGCAGGCGGATAGCCGCATCAACGGTGAGGTCTGCGGCCACTCTCTTTCAGAAAACTTGCCTTATCAAGTAATGAGGTGCAAGCAGATCGCCGTCGGCCATGATCAGCCCAAGCAGAGCCCCGAAACCGGCGCAGGCCAGTCGTCAGGCTGCGAGGCGGTCAACCAGCTGCTGCATGAACCGATGGCCCGCGTTGAACTGCGATACCTCGATATACTCATTCGGTTGATGCGCCTGCGCGATATCACCAGGCCCGCAGATCACAGCGGAATAGCCCGCTTCCTGAAACTGCCCCGCCTCGGTCCCATAGCTCACCACATGGGTGCCGTTGTCGCCGGTGAGCGCACGCACCAGAGTTTCGGCTTCGCCTTCGACCTCGGGAACCAGGCCCGGCACATTGAACTTCTTGCTGACATCAATGCGGGTGTCGGGATGGACCGCCTGCATCTCTGCCTCGATCTCGCGCAGCTTCGCCAGATAGGCCGCTTCCCATTCGGCCGCAGATTCGCCGGGAACAACCCGGAAATCCATCACGAAACGGCAATCTTTTGCCGTGATGTTATGGGCCGTGCCGCCATTGATCATACCGACGTGGCAGGTGGTGAAGGGCGGCGTGAACAGAGATGCGACGTCATCCGGCGTCTTGGCCATATTCTCCGCATTGCGCGCATTGGCCCAATCAATCAGCCGGGCCCCCTGCATGATGGCGCTGACACCCGTGTGCATGAGCGAGCTGTGCACCTCAAAGCCCACCAGATGAGTGCTGTAGCCAATACCACCCTTGTGCCCGGTCACCGGGCGCATCACCGAAGGTTCCCCAACGATGACACAGGATCCCTTGGGCAGAACCTCCTGCATTGCGACAATCATCGGCGGCGCGCCGGTGCAGCCCACCTCCTCATCAAAGCTGAGCGCAAGCTGCAAAGGCCGCGCGACACCTCGGTGGTGCGCCGCCACTAAAGCCCAGATCGCCAGCGCGTCAAAACCTTTCATGTCGCAGGTGCCGCGACCAAAATACTTGCCGTCCCGCTCAACCACGGTGAAGGGATCGCTGTCCCAGGGCTGCCCCTCAATCGGCACAACATCCGTATGCCCTGACAGCACCACAGCGCCTTCGACCTCGGGGCCGACATGGGCAAAAACCGCCGCCTTATGCGGCTGATCGGGATCCACCCAGCGGTGCGCGGTGATGCCGTGACTGGCCAGATAGCCCTCAACCCAATCCACCAGCGGCAGGTTGGTTTCGCTGCTGACGGTGGGAAAAGAGATCAGCTTGCTCATGATCTCCAGCGGGGTGAGCTGCTCTGCCATGTTCTTAATAACCGCTATCAGTGGTCAGAACAAAATGCCCCGGTTCCACCTCCATGTACTGCGAGGGTTCGGGCTGGTAGTTCAGATCATGGATCGGTGACGGGATCGGTTTGAAATTCAGATCCTTCTCCGATTTGCGCTGGTTCGGATCAGCGATCGGCACCGCCTTCATCAGCGCTTGCGTATAGGCGTGTTGTGGGTTCTCAAACACGCGCGCCCGCGGTCCGAGTTCGACAATGCGGCCCAGATACATCACGCCAACCTGATGACTGACGCGTTCGACAACGGCCATATCATGGCTGATAAACAGGAACGACAGCCCCAGTTCGGACTGAAGTTCCATCATCAAGTTCAAGACTTGCGCCTGCACCGACACGTCCAACGCCGAAACGGCCTCATCCGCGACAATCAGTTTCGGATTGAGTGCAAGGGCGCGGGCAATAGCAATCCGCTGACGCTGACCACCGGACATTTCATGCGGATAGCGGCGCATGAAGCTGCGCGGCAAATGCACCCGATCAAACAGGGTGGCGACCCGGTCCTGCAGTTCTGAACCAGAAGCCAGACCGTAGTTGCGCATCGGTTCCGCCACCTGGTCCAGCAGCTGCATCTGCGGATTGAGAGAGGCAAAAGGATCCTGAAAGATCATCTGCATATCAAGCCGCGCCTTGTGCAACTCACTCTGGTTCAGGCCAAGGATATCGCGGCCTTCGAATTCCACCGCACCGGATTGCGGCTCCACCAAGCGCAGGAGCGACCGACCGGCAGAGGATTTGCCGCAACCAGATTCACCAACCAGCGACAGGGTCTGCCCCTTGAACACCTTGAAAGACACATCTTCGACCGCATGCACGTTGGCCACGGTACGGCGCAGGATGCCTCCCTTCACCGGGAAACGGGTCACTAGGTTGCGAACCTCCAGCAGCACTTCGTCGCTGCCCTTGATGGGTGCGATTTCCTGCTGCTCCACACCCATCAGCTTCATCGGCTCCGGGTAGTCTTTGCCGCGCATCTCGCCCAGCTTAGGAACCGCCGCCAACAGGGCTTTGGTGTAGTCATGCTGCGGGTTCTCGAAGATCTCCGTGACGGTGCCTTCCTCGACCTTGTTGCCACGGAACATGACGACCACACGGTCTGCCATCTGCGCGACCACCGCCATATCGTGGGTGATGAACATCACGGCTGTACCGGTTTCCCGCTTCAACCGGTCCATCAGCGCAAGGATTTCAGCCTGAATGGTCACATCCAACGCCGTCGTCGGCTCATCCGCGATCAGCAGACGCGGCTCGCAGGCCATCGCCATCGCGATTACCACCCGCTGACGCATCCCGCCCGACAATTCATGCGGATACTGTTTCAGGCGGCGTTCCGGCTCTGGGATGCGAACCTCACGCAGCAGCTCCAGCGCGCGTGCTTCGGCGTCTTTCTTGCTGAGGTTTTTGTGGATCCGCAGCCCTTCTGTCAGCTGACGCCCAACTGTGAACACCGGGTTCAGCGCGGTCATCGGCTCCTGAAAGATCATTCCGATCTCATTGCCGCGAATCTGTTTCATCAGCGCCTGATCGGTTTTGCCGAGATCCACCTCACCTCCGTCGCGGCGGTCAAACAGCAGCTGCCCTGAAGTGATATCGCCGCCACCAAACTCAACCAAACGCATCAGCGACAGCGAGGACACCGATTTCCCAGACCCGGATTCGCCAACAATGCAAACGGTTTCGCCGGGATTAACGTCGAAGGAGACATCCTCTACGCCCACCACCGGGCCGTCTTTGGTCTGAAACTCCACCCGGAGCCCTTTGATTTGCGCGATTGGTTGATCCAGCACCGTGACGTCCCCTTCGTATTCTTCTTTTTCGATGGCGTTGACAGGAAGGTGTACGCACCTGCGCTGACCCCGTCAAACCCAGGGCCAGAGCCTGCGCAATTTTTTCTCGGCTGCAAGTCTTGCATTTTGGCAGGAGTCTGTATTCGATACCCGCAGTGCAGCCACGCCTGCCTCCGGTTGCAAGCCAAGATCGCGGTAACGTGACCGCAGCCACAACCCGGCAGAGACCGCGTGCTCAACCGCACAGACCACAGCGATGTGGCAAATCTCCGGGGTGCAACAGACCCGGTCAAAAGAAGGCACATACGTGTCCGACAAGGAGTGAATTATGAAAATTAAGACCCTTTTGCTGGGTGCAATTGCGTCCGCCGCGCTTGCCCCCGCAGCCTTTGCCGAACGGGGATCGGACGGCCAGGTTAACATTATTTATTGGCAAGCCCCCTCCATCCTGAACCCGTTCCTGTCGGGCGGCACCAAGGATGTGGAATCTGCGTCGCTGGTGATCGAACCGCTGGCACGATACGACCCACAGGGCGAAATGGTTCCCTATCTGGTTGAAGAGATCCCCACCGTCGACAATGGCGGCGTGAGCGAAGATCTCACCTCGATCACCTGGAAGATCAAGCCGGGCCTTCTTTGGTCTGATGGCACGCCTTTCACCTCCAAGGATGTGAAATTCACCGCTGACTACTGTATGCACCCCGAAGGCGGCTGCGCACAGGTCACCAAATTCGAAGGCGTCACCAGCGTCGAAGCGGTCGACGATCTGACCGTCAAGGTCACTTTCGACAAACCGACCCCCTTCCCCTATGGCCCCTTTGTTGGCGGCGAAAGCCCGATCATCCAGGCTGCGCAGTTTGCTGATTGCGTCGGTGCCAAGGCACCCGAATGCACCACCGCCAACTTTGCGCCCATCGGCACCGGCCCGTTTGTCGTCGATGAGTTCAAACCTAACGACGTGATCACCATGTCGGCCAACCCCAACTACCGTGACCCGGCGAAGCCTGCCTTTGCCAAGGTTCTGTTCAAAGGTGGCGGCGACGCAACCGCAGCAGGTCGTGCCGTTATGGAAACCGGCGAGTTCGACTATGCTTGGAATCTCCAGCTGGCCCCCGAAGTCATTGCGCAGATGGAAACTGGCGGCAAAGGCGTGCCAGTCGCGGGCTTTGGTCCTCTGGTTGAGCGTATCATGCTGAACAACACCAACCCCGATCCGGCGCTTGGCCCGGATGAGCGTTCGGTGATCCGCCCGCATCCTTTCCTCAGCGATCCGGCGGTCTACAAAGCCATGTCACTGGCCATCGACCGTCCGCTGCTGGTGGAAATCGGCTATGGCAAGGCAGGCAAAGTCGGCTGTAACTGGGTTCCTGCCCCTGCAGCCTTTGCGTCGGATACGTTCGACTGCTCCACTCAGGATCTCGCCGCCGCTAACGCGATGCTGGACGAAGCCGGCTACAAGGACACCAACGGTGATGGCGTGCGGGAAACTCCCGACGGCAAGCCAATGAAAATCCTGTACCAGACATCGACCAACGCTGTGCGTCAGGATTTCCAGGCGCTGATCAAACAGTGGTGGAGCGAAATCGGCATTGAGACCGAGCTGCGCAACATCAACTCTTCGGTCTTCTTCGGTGGTGATCCGGGTTCCCCCGACACCTTCCAGAAGTTCTATGCTGACGTCGAAATGTACGCAAACACCTTTAACGGCACCGACCCGCAGTCCTATCTGGGCAACGGTCTGTGCGACAAGGCACCGCGTCCTGACAGCCAGTGGCAGGGTGAGAACATCTCCCGCTTCTGCGATGAGGAATTCGACAAGCTGCACGCCGAACTGTCCCAAACGGCTGGTCTGGAAGCGCGCGCGGAAATCGCCAAGCGCCTGAACGATATCATCGTCGAAAAAGGTGGCATGATTCCGCTGGTTCACCGTGGTCGTCTGTCCGCGCGCTCCAACACCTTGGGTGGCGTGGATCTGAACGTCTGGGACACCGAGCTGTGGAACGCAGCTGACTGGCACCGCACCGAGTAAGCGTCAAACGCCTGCAGTGGCCCCGGTAATGCGCCGGGGCCTCTTGCCATTTACGTCCGAATGACGTCATTGCATCGGCCAGAAATGGATCTCAGGCAAAAGACCGCCCAGTTCCACCCCATTCTTCCAATTGCAAAGGCGCCTACTGGATGCTGACCTTTACAATCAGACGCCTTGTTCTGTCGGTTCCGACGCTTCTGTTCATCAGCCTTGTTATCTTTTTGCTGCTTGAACTCGCGCCCGGTGATCCGATGGCTCAGGTTCCTCTGACCGTCCCCCCCGAAGTCAAAGAAAAGATGCGTGAGGCGCTTGGCCTTGGCCAACCCGCGCATATCCGATTCTGGAAATGGATCGTACAGTTCTTCTGGATCGAACCTCAGGTTCTGATCGACCACTATTTAGGCACCAGCTTTTCAGCCGGTGACCTGCGCGTAATCTCCTGGCAGACCCGCTCGCCGGTGATGGATATCGTCGTACAGCGCATGCCGCAGACCCTCTGGGTTGTGGGCACGGCCTATCTGGTGGCGATCGCCATCGCCCTGCCTATTGGCATTTATTCGGCCTACCGCCAGTATAGCTGGTTCGATCAGGTCGGCACCTTTGTGTCGATGGTCGGCTTCTCGGTGCCGCCGTTTTTCTCCGGCGTGTTGGTGATCGTGATTTTCTCGGTTCAGCTTGGCTGGTTCCCCTCGATCTATGACACCACGCATGTGGTGAACAGTTGGGACTCCTTCGTCAAACAGCTGCAACAGATGGTCATGCCGGTCATGGTTCTGGCGTTGCAAATTACCGCACAGCTCAGCCGCTTCATGCGCGCTTCGATGCTGGACAACCTCAATCAGGATTATGTCCGCACCGCCCGCGCCAAAGGCCTGAGCGAATATGTGGTTGTGATGGTCCATGTGCTGCGCAACTCGATGATCCCTGTGGTTACCGTGATTGCGCTTGGTATTCCGGCCATCTTCGGCGGTGCGATCATCACCGAACAAGTGTTCAAGGTAAACGGCATCGGCCAGCTGCTAATCGGCGCGATTGAGGCCAACGATCTGCCGATGGTGCAAACGCTGACCTTTATCTTTGCTGTGCTCATCGTGTTGTTCAACCTGATCGCAGATGTGCTCTATGGCATTCTAGACCCGAGGATCCGCTATGACTGATAAGGACCGTCTGGTTCCCGACGAAGGGATTGCCCCCGCCTCCACTGCCCTGCCCGCCGCAGGTGCGATGGAAGAGCTGGACCAACCGCCCCGCAGCCAGTGGCTGGATGTGTGGGATCAGTTCAAATCGCACAAAGGCGCCATGCTTGGCGGTGCGCTGTTTCTTCTGATCGTTCTGACGGTCTATCTTGGTCCGTTTTTCTGGGATATCGATGCCACCCGCATTGATATCCGCGCCCGCAATCAGGGCCCCAGCTGGGCGCACCCCTTCGGGACCGATCAGCTGGGCCGCGACATGCTGGCCCGGATGATGGCAGGGGGGGCGACTTCCGTTTCCGTTGGTCTGACCGCAATGCTGCTGGCGCTGTTCCTCGGCTCGCTGGTGGGCGTATTGGCGGGGTTCTTCAAGCGCCTCGACGGGCCGCTGATGCGACTGACAGATCTGTTTCTGGCGCTGCCTTTGCTGCCGCTCCTCCTGGTGATGATGCTGCTGTTCCGCGAGCCGCTGAACGCGACCTTCGGGCCGGAACAGGGCATCTTCATCCTGATCGTGGCTTCCATCGGCATCACCAGCTGGATGCCCACCGCACGGATTGTGCGGGGCGATGTTCTGGCGATCAAGGAACGGGAATTCGTGTTGGCGGCGCGCTCCATCGGGACCACCAACAGCAAGCTGATTTCGCGCCACATCCTGCCCAACGTGCTGTCACCGATCATGGTGTCGGCCACACTGGGTATTGCGACCGCGATCATCACCGAGTCGGCCTTGTCCTTCCTCGGCCTCGGCTTCCCGCCGGATTTCCCGACTTGGGGCCGGCTGCTCTATGATGCGACGGATTATCTCCAGCAGTATCCTGAGCGGGTGTTCTGGCCCGGCATGGCGATCTCTCTCACCGTGCTGAGCGTCAACTACCTCGGCGACGGCCTGCGCGACGCGCTGGACCCTCGGATCCGGGGGCGCTGATACCGAAGACGCAGTACAGGGCATAACACCCCTACACATTCAAATAAAAACATATCAATCGGCCACTCCCTCAGAGTGGCCGATTTGTTTTTGCCCACTGCAAGCGCGGCGGGACGTCTGATCCAGAGAGATCACTTTGGACAGAATAATTTCCTGCACAATACGCCATGCCATCTGGCCTCAAAGCTTGCTGCCTGCCGAAAAAACGGCCATTTCGGGAAAATATTCCAAAAGCGATGGATCCCGTCGCCCCTCCCTATCGCAGTCACGGAGACCGCATATGTTCGAAACACTTGGCTTTGAAGACACCACCGCCCGTGCGGTTTCGGTCCTGTTTGCCCTGGGTGTCGGGATCCTCTTTGGTGGGCTGGCGCAGCTGACCCGGTTTTGTTTTCGCCGTGCTGTAGTCGGTGCGGATCGCCGTCAAGCCGCTGGTGTCTGGGCAATGGCGCTCGCGGTTGCGGTTCTTGGCACCCAAGCCGCTGTGGCGCTTGGCTGGATCAACTTTGGTGAACACCGCTTGATGGTGGCCGATCTGCCCGTGGCAGCGGTGGTCCTTGGCGGGTTGATGTTCGGTGTCGGCATGGTGCTGACACGCGGCTGTGTCTCCCGGCTGATGGTGCTGACCGGCAGCGGCAATTTGCGCGCGCTGGTGGTGATCGTGATTTTCGCCATCGTCGCCCATGCGACACTTAAGGGCGTACTGGCTCCGCTCCGCACTTGGATTGGCGGCCTGACGGTCCCCATAGGCGACTACTCCTCTCTTGCGGCCTTGGCCGGAGGACCACTGGTCGTGGCTGCGCTGATCGCCCTTGTCGCTGTCGCGGTCGCCCTCAAATCCGGAAACCGCGCTCTACCCCTTCTTGGTGGGGCACTGATCGGCGCGTTGGTGCCCCTTGCCTGGGTGGGCACTGGCTATGTGCTGTTCGACGAATTTGACCCCATCGCGATGGAAAGCCTCTCCTTCACCGCGCCGTCAGCTGAGACCCTGTTCTACACGCTGGCGTCCAGCGCCGTACCGGCTGGCTTTGGCACGGGTCTGGTCGGTGGCGTGCTGATCGGTGCACTGGTCGCCGCACTGCTGAGTGGCAGTTTTCACTGGCAGAGCTTTGAGAGCCCGCGCCAGACCGGCCGCTACCTCAGCGGCGCTGTGCTGATGGGCGTTGGCGGTGTTCTTGCAGGCGGGTGCACCGTCGGCGCAGGCCTTGCGGGTATTCCGACACTCAGCCTGGCTGCGGTGCTGGCACTGGCGTCGATTGCGGCAGGTGGCCTGGCCGCAAATGCCTGGCTCAATGCAGCCGCTTCCGGATCTGGCGCACCGCGAGCCACACCATCAGTACAACCGGCAGAGTAAGGGCTGCCGTCATCATCCCCTTGCTGAGGCCCAGAACCGCGGCAAGGGGGTAGAGCGCATAGGACGCCAGCGACACCGCATAGTAGCTGATCGCCACCACAGACAGCCCCTCCACCGTATGTTGCAGCCGCAGCGCCATATCTGCGCGGCGGTCCATGCTTTCCAGTAGCGCCTGGTTCTGTGCGGAGCGTTCTACATCAACGCGGGTCCGCAACAGCTCCCCTGCCCGCCGCGCGCGATCCGCCAATGTGGCCAGCCGTCCTTCGGTTGATTTTACGGTCCGCATGGCCGGTTCAAACCGGCGCAGCATGAACTCGGCAAAGGTTTGATACCCTTCAAATCGCGCCTCCCGCAGCAGGGCAATGCGCTGGTTGACCAGCGCATCATAGGCCCCTGTCGCCCCAAAGCGGAACGCCGCCTGCGCCGCCATCGCTTCCAACTCTGCCGAGACGATCAACAGCTGCGACAGCGTCTGTTCGGCAGGCATGCGGTCGCCGGTCATCTCCACCATCATCTCACTCAGATGGGTATCCAGCGCCCCGATTGTGGGGCTGAGGCCACGCGCCCGCGAAAACCCCAGCATCGACATGGCGCGATAGGTTTCGATCTCGCAAAGACGCTGCACCACCCGGCCAATCCGCTGGGCGCCCGTCTCCGTGTTCGGAAAAACGGCGAACCGCATGTGGCCTGCCGGGTCGATCCGGAAATCCCCAGCCACCACACAGCTGTCATCCAGCACCCGCGCAACGGCCAGACTCTCAGGCACAAACCAATCGGTCAGCGCCCGGCGTACATCCGCAACCTCGCCGCGCGGCAGGACCCGCAGCATCAGCGAGGTGATGCGCTGCCCCGGCGCCTCGGACAGCCAGTCAGACGGGAACACATCGAAATCCGCAGGATCGTAAGGCCGCTCGCTGATGCCGTCGAAATACAGCGTGTAAGACACGAACTCGGTATGCTGTTCCCATTTCAGGGTATGGCGCCCCAGCTGTGCGGAATGATGTGTCGCGCCCGGTTTCGGATGCGGCACCCCGTGTCGGTCCAGTAGCTCAATGAGATGGGCAAGATCCCGGCTGCGATCGCGATGCACCGCCTCCTGCGGCTGCTTGATCGCAAGATAGATCACCGTCGACGGATTGCTCATCGTCGGGAACGGGCGGGCGTGCAGCTCATTTGCCAGCTGGTAACGCAGCGGGTGGTCTTGAATTGGCGGCATCTGTGGTCTCCCTGAGCGGCAGACCACAGGTTAGCGGAGGCGAATTGACCTGTAAAGAATTACGTTATTTCAATGCCTTAACTGGATACAACCGTATACAATCGAGGCAAGCCTGACGCCAGACGAGGGCATTATGCCGCCTCAAACACCTCAATCGCCGCATTCAAACCATTGATGGCCGCAGGCATTCCGCCATAAACCGCCATCTGCCAAATCACCTCCAGAATCTCTGCCTCACTTGCGCCCGCCGAACGGGTGTGCGCGATATTTACCTTCAACTGCGGCGTTGTCTGACCGCCAAGCGCCGTCAGCGCGGCAATTGTACAGAGCTGCCGTGTGCGCAGGTCCAGGCCCTGACGTGCGTAGTGGCGTCCATAGGCCCATTCCACCAGGCTCTCCGCCATTCCCGGCAAATGTGCGTCGTAGCGCTCTGCCAGGATCGCTTCCAGGTTCGGGTTCATCTCTGCCAGCAGCTTGCGGCCATTGGTCAATGCGTCAGACATCTGCGCTGTCCTTTTCCAGGTCATGGTAGATCGCCACCTTGCGATCCATTAGGGCAAGCGTGTCATGAAGCTGCTCCAGCTGCCGGCGGATCACCTCGCGGTGGGCTTCCAGCATTTCGCGCCGTTCGGCCAGTGTCTCCCGCCCCTTTGCCCGTAATCTGGCATAGCGGACGCGGTCCGCCTGCTTCATCCCTGTGGCGTTCAACTGCCCCAGAAAACGGATCCAGCCGAGGATATCGCGGTCATAGACCCGCCGCCCGGCGGCATCCCGCGCGGGCGGCTCTATCAGCCCGATCTTCTCGTAAAAGCGCAGGGTATCCACGCTCAGGCCAGTGGCCATCGCCACGTCTGAAATCTTCATGCACGTCTCTCTTGCTGCCCACCCACCATGGGTGAGTCGGGACACCCTAGCGGCTGGAGTACACTCCAGCTCAAGCGGTATCTGCAGCCCGCCCAATCGGTTGCCACAATTCTATTGGATTGCCCTCAGGGTCGTGCAACCGCGCGAAATAGCCGATCTCACCGTCCCACTCCGGCCGTGTCTCCACTGAAATATCCGCGGCCTGCAACTGCGCGATCATCGCGGCCAGATCCGTTACCCGGAAATTGATCATCCACTGTTTGCTTGTGGCTCCAAAATAGTCGGTGTCCTCAGCAAACGGGGCAAAGACAGTATAGCCGCCTCCCTGCATCCAGGGTGTCCCCCCAACGGGGTCAATTCCCAGATGGTCATTGTACCATCGGCTGAGCGCTTCGGGGTCTTTGGCGCGGAAGAACACGCCGCCTATGCCTTGGGCCTTTTCCATATCATCCTCCTCGGCTGCCCTATGATAGCACAGGCCCCAGTCCGCATTGGCCAATAAAAAGAGCGCCCCGTCAGGAGCGCTCTTTCGGTGTGTGCAGCGATGAGCCGAACAATCAGCTGATCATGGTCAGCAGCTTGTCGAGGCTGGCCTTTGCATCGCCATAGAA